>CAUSGP010000240.1:0-3449 GCA_963531075.1 uncultured Actinomycetaceae bacterium
ATGTGCGCGGGAGACGAGGAGTGGCTTTCCCCCGCGGGACCTGCAGCGCGTGCCGGCCAGATGCTGACGGGGGACACTTTCGTCACATCGAAAAAGGTCGATGAGATGCGAAAGGCCTTCCCGAACGCTCTGACGACGGATATGGAGTCGACCGCGGCGGCACAGACCTGCACCACGTGGGGCATCCCGTTTGTGTCCTTGCGCTGCGTCTCTGATTTGTGCGGGCCCGAGGCCAATCAGGATTACCACGTGGCTATCGAGGAGGCGGCTGCGGTCAGCGCTTCGGCTGCCGCCACGATGCTCTCGGGATACTTCAACCAGCACACCAAGGGACGTTCCCCGCTGTTCAGCAAGGCTGCCATCGACGGCGCCCTGTTGCTCATCCTCGCAAGAACGCTGAATCTGGAGCCGGCAGAAGACATCTCACCGATTCCCGACGACATCGCCACGGCCGTTCGTTCCCAGCTGTCCGGCAATGCTACGGCCGTCGCCGAGGCCCTTGGTCACGTTTCTGCGGCCATCACGGCTATCGGCTCGGATCCCAACATCACTCTCACGGCAAAGAAGTATGACGCCGAGCGCAGCAACTACGTCACGACCCTCGGGCTGACGTCCGATAGGGGCCAGATCGCATGGCCACCGACCTCGCAAACCGTATCCAAGCGCTCGAACGGGTACTGGAACGACGCGCTCGTCGGCTTGGGCATTCAGGTCAAGGCGGGGCGCCAACGCGGCACCGTCAAGTTCACCGAGCAGGAGTACCTGCAGGCTTTGCGAGACTTCCTCGAGTGGGCCGAGACCAATGGCCTCAGCCCGTCGGTTGCAGCTTACGGCGTGTGGTCTTCTGACGGCGGCAAGGGCCCGGTCCCCGGCCGACCCTCGTCCGCCGCAATCCGTCAGCGCTTCAACACCTGGCGAACCGCAATCATGACGGCAAGATCCTCCTAATTTTAGAGCACAAGCCGGCACGCCCCGCGGGGCGTGCCGGCTAACTGCGTCGCTATTCCTCCCTCTGACCGATCAAGTCAGCTCACACCAAGCTGGTCAAGCATCCAGGCGATTTCGAAAGCCCGCTCGCGCCAAGCGTCGTAGCGCCCCGACTTCCCTCCGTGCCCGGCCACCATCTCGATCTTCTCCAGGATCGGCCGCTCTATCGGGTCATTTGTCGCACGATCGCGCAGAATCTGCACCCACTTCGTTGGCTCGACGTACAAAACACGAATGTCGTTGAGCGAAGTCGTCGCTAGAATCGCAGGGTATTCGCGCCTGCCCACGTTCTCGGTGGGCGAATACGATTGCATGTATCTGTAAACTTCCTCGGATTCAATGGGGTTCCCCCACTCTTCCCATT
This sequence comes from uncultured Actinomycetaceae bacterium, assembly GCA_963531075.1. Lineage (GTDB taxonomy): Bacteria > Actinomycetota > Actinomycetes > Actinomycetales > Actinomycetaceae > Peptidiphaga. Next base: position 1,352 of record CAUSGP010000240.1, read on the forward strand.
CGCCCACAGTCAGAGGAAGCTCAGGTTTGAGAATCGTGGTCAAAGCATCGACAAAGGGCACTCCGGCGTGTATGGCTCGGAACTCGCTCGGCGCCAAATTGGCGACGGCGCCCATGAGAAGCCCGCCAGCCGACCGCCCCTCTGCAGCCAGCCGGCCTTCGGCCACCCAACCAGAGGTGCGAAGCCACCGCGCACAGGCGATAAAGTCTGTGAATGTATTGCGTTTCTTGAGTAAACGCCCCTCCTCATACCAGGCGCGCCCCATTTCGCCGCCTCCGCGCGGATGGGCAAAGGCCACCACCACGCCTCGTTGGAGAATCGAGATGAACGAAGGGCGAAACACCGGGTCCATCGAGATCTCGTAAGAACCGTACCCGTAGATGTATCCAGGATTCGTGTAATCGGGCTTCAGATCCGCCCTGTGAACCACCGTCATCGGCACGAGGGCGCCGTCGTCGGTTTCGACCCACACTCCTTCCTGGGTGTAGGCGTCTCGGTCGTAGTTGGGAACTTCGAGCTCCTTGAGGAGCCTCTTTTCTCCGGTCACTGGAGCGTAGCCGAACTGGGTCGGCGGAGTAAGAAGCGATTGCAGCGAACACACCACTTCGCAAGCCTCCCACTCGTAGTTCTCATCCACTTCGATGGAAGCGAGGGGTTCCGAGGGGATAATCGCAGGCGTCGTCCAAGGCAAAGAACGTGGTGCACGGGCCCCAGCGCCCTCATCGGAAGATTGGGGATCCGCGGCCAAGCTGGCGAGACCGGATCCGTTAGCGTCGGATTTGCCGGAACGAGCCGTTTTATCGCTGGAATCGGCGGCAGCGGAATCGTGGGCATTGAAAACACCGGCATTGCTTTGGTCTGTGGAAGGCTCCGACGAAGCGCTTCGCAGCATTGAACGCAATTGAGGTTGACCGCCCGAACGCATGGAGATGACAGCAAAATCGCGGAATGCATCGACGGCTACAACGCGCTCGCCCGCTTCCGGGGTGAAAATGGCAGTCCACTCCTCAGGGCCGGACTGGCCGACGGACGCATAGGCGACTTCGAAATCTGGAACGTTGGCATTGTGAACGATGAGAAGGAGATCGTCAGCCGGTTCCACCGAGTAATCGAGCCCCTGGCGGCGCGGGCATACGACGATCGGCGGATTATCGATATGGGCGACGTCGTAAAGCAACACCTCGGACGTCGACGTCGATGCCGAACGGACCACTATCCACCGGCCATCGCGCGAGGCCCAGTGGAAGGCCTCGAAACGCTCATCATCCTCCTGGAAAAGAAGCTTGTCTTCCCACGTGGGCGAACCGATCCGGTGAAGCCAGACCTGCCACATTCGCCACGAGTCATCGACTCTGGAGTAGACGACGGCGTTCGAATCGGAGGTCCACGCGAGTCCGTATCCGAGGCCGCTGACGGCGTCGTCGATTACCGCACCGGTTTCGATGTCGAAGATGCGCAACCTGAAATGCTCATCACCGGTGAAATCGACACCGAGCGCGCCGAGGCGTCCATCAGGCGACGGCGCGAAACTCGAGATCGCAAAGAATTCTGCCCCTTCGCCAAGGCTGTTTCCATCCCACACCAAGTGTTCCGAACCGTCGAAAACGGGGCGACGAGCCGGATCGGAAGAATTGATCGGCAGCCGGAATGTGGCGGGATACTGCTTGCCTTCCCACGTTCTCGTCACATACCACCAGTCACCCTGCCGGACGGGCGCCGTCGTGTCGTTCTCGCGCGTGCGCGAAGCGATCTCATCAACGAGCGCTTCTTGCAGCGGATAAATATGAGCGGTGCGCTCGGCGGTCCAAGCGTTTTCCGCTTCGAGGAGATCGAGAACGTCATAGCTGTTCTTGTCACGCAGCCATTCGTAGTTATCGACGTATGAATCGCCATGAAATGTGCGAGTCGTCGGAATCTTCTTGGCAATCGGTGCTGGCATGGGCTCTAGCCTACCCGAGCCTGTCGTATGCGGCGCGGTCTTCCACATGTGGACGAAAGTTCGAACGACGTCGGCGAAAACGACACTGGCAGGCACGACGTTGGCGGGGCAGGCACGATGCTAACGGGGTAGGCACGACGTTGGCGGGGTAGTTCGCCG
>CAUSGP010000241.1:0-3425 GCA_963531075.1 uncultured Actinomycetaceae bacterium
AGATGGCCAACCCTGACGCCGATTTCGACAAGCTCATGGAGGAGATGGGCGCACTCCAAACTGAGATAGACGCGGCGAATGCCTGGGATCTGGATGCCCAACTGCAGCAGGCCATGGACGCTTTGAGATGCCCGCCCCCGGACACGCCCGTTAGCGTGTTGTCGGGAGGCGAGCGTCGACGTGTGGCTTTGTGCCGTCTGCTTCTCGAACAACCCGATCTGCTGTTGCTTGACGAACCGACCAACCACCTTGACGCGGAATCCGTTTTGTGGTTGGAACAGCATCTCGCCCAGTATTCGGGTGCGGTCATCGCTGTGACTCACGATCGGTACTTCCTTGATCACGTTGCCAGCTGGATTGCCGAAGTCGATCGTGGAAGGCTCTACCCTTACGAAGGCAACTACTCCACGTACTTGGAGACCAAAGAAAAGCGCCTCGAAGTACAGGGAAAGAAAGATGCCAAGCTCGCCAGACGCCTGAAGGAAGAGCTCGAGTGGGTACGTTCGTCTGCCAAAGGGCGTCAAGCGAAATCAAAGGCTCGACTCGAACGCTACGAGGAGATGGCGGCCGAGGCCGAGCGGACGCGCAAATTGGATTTCGAGGAGATACAGATTCCCCCGGGGCCTCGCCTCGGCGGCATTGTTCTCGAAGCCACCAAGTTGAAGAAGGGCTTCGATGATCGGATTCTTATCGATGGCCTGTCATTCTCGCTTCCACGCAATGGGATCGTTGGGATCATCGGACCCAACGGGGTCGGAAAGACCACCTTGTTCAAAACGATCGTGGGGTTCGAACCTCTCAATGAAGGCGACCTCAAAATCGGCGAAACCGTCAAGATTTCTTACGTCGACCAGACGAGGGGCGGCATCGACTCGGAGAAAACCGTGTGGGAAGTGGTCTCGGATGGGCTCGATTACATCCAAGTGGGCAACGTCGAGATGCCTTCGCGCGCTTATATTTCTGCTTTTGGTTTCAAGGGACCGGATCAGCAGAAGAAGGCTGGAGTGCTATCGGGTGGCGAACGTAATCGGCTAAATCTCGCTTTGACTCTCAAACAGGGTGGGAATCTGCTCCTTTTGGACGAACCCACCAACGATCTCGACGTCGAGACCCTGTCCTCATTGGAAAACGCCCTTTTGCAGTTTCCCGGATGTGCAGTGGTCATCACCCACGATCGGTGGTTCCTCGACCGAGTTGCCACGCACATCTTGGCCTATGAGGGTACCGAGGACAACCCGGCAGCATGGTACTGGTTCGAAGGCAACTTCGAATCGTATGAGAAAAACAAGATCGATCGGTTGGGGCCCGATGCGGGACGTCCTCACGCAGTGACATACAGGAAACTCATGCGCGACTGAGCGTGCGGGCTGCGGCTCAACATATGGGCTGCGGCTGAGTGTCCGCGCGCGGATCACTGATCCGCGCGCGGAGGTCACTCTTCGGTGTGGGTGACGCTTCGCAGGCGGACCATGCCTTCTTGAGACATGGTCGCGATATGCCTGCCGTCTTGGAAGAACTTGGCGATGCTCAGTCCTCGTCCATTCTGGGCGGAAGGGCTGACCAGCTCGGCAAGAATCCAATCGGAAAGGTCGAAGTTGCGATGCCACCAGATCGAATGGTCCAACGTCGCCATGGAAGCTTCCGGATGCGCCCAGTAGATTCCGGTGGCGCGCATGACCGGCTCGAGCATGAACTGGTCTGCCGCGTAGCCGAGCATTGCCCGCTGAAGAAGCTTCGACGAGCCTTCTGGCATCGGCGATCTTAACTTGAACCAAATAAGGTGGCGATTCGTGCGCTCCTTGGCGGGCGCTGTGAAGATGAAACCGCCGACGTGGCGCATGTCGAGTGAATTCGTGGTCGACACGATATGCCCCCACGGATTGTTCATTGCCGCGAAGAAGGCAACTGATGAATCTAGCGTTTCGGGTGCGGGGGCGTCGGGCTGCTCTGCTCCGAAGGACGGCCCGGGCTGATGAAGCTGCGCCGAGATCCTCGCCGTGAAAATGATCCTGTCATCCTGCAAGGCGTTGACATTGCGCGTGGAAAAAGAGCGGCTGTCATTGAGCTCGGTCACTTCGAAAAACAGGGGGCGATCGACCCGTCCTGGTCTGAGGAAGGCGGCGGTTATGGAATGGGCGAGACGGTCGTCGTCGGTCGGTAGAGTGTCGGCGGCCACCATTGTCGCCTGTGCCAAAACCTGCCCCCCGTAGATCCGCTTTGACATTTGAGGTAGGCTCTCACCCCTGTAACGATTGTCGCCCAGGCGTTCTAACCGTAGAGTTCCGAGCACCGTGCCCAATGGTTCGACGTCGGTTTCGGGAATGCTGAGGAAGCTGGCCATGATTCGCCTTCATTGATTCGTAGTTGTCTTCCACAGCAATGGTATCGATATGACGGACGGTTCCGACGCTTAACTTCTTGGTCGGCATATCACATCCGGGAGATTCTGCAACTGATTGCACAGTCTGGCAGACTGTTTCCTAATGGATCAGAGCAGATCGTTGAGCAGCGTAGGAGAAGCCATGACTGATAACGCGCCAGACCGCGCCCTGCTGTGCGAACTCGCCGACGCTCTGGGAGTCGCAACCGAGTATTGGGGGTATGACGGCAATCTGACTGCGGTTTCGGATGAGACCCTCATCAAGGTTTTCGCGGCCCTCGGCGTGGACGCGGGAAGTACGGATTTGGCTCAACGGGCACTTGTCGATATCCGCCTGCGGCCGTGGCGTGAAGTCGTTCCTGTGTGCTCGGTGGTCCGCTCGGGAGTTGAGACTAGGGTCCCGGTTCACCTTCCTCATGGGGAACGGGCCTCGGCTGAAGTAGAGCTGGAGGACGGCAGAATAAGGGTGCTGTCGCAGACCGAAGACTACACCGAGCCGTTGGAGGTCGACGGCGTCTTGACAGGCCAAGCTTCTTTTGTCGTGCCGCCTGACCTTCCCCTGGGATACCACACTTTGCGCACGCGTATAGGAGACGTGGAATCTGGGGGATCGCTCCACGCGGCGCCGCTCATCGTTGCCCCGGAACGCCTGGATTCTCCCGCCGAGCGGGGGATGACCGGGTGGGGAATTATGGCGCAGCTGTACTCCGTGCGCTCACGCGAATCGTGGGGCATTGGGGACACTGCCGACCTGAAGGAGATGTGCTCGCTATTCGGCGATCTCGGCGGCGATTTCGTTCTCATCAATCCGCTTCATTCGGCCGAACCCGTGGGGCATATGACGCCGTCGCCGTATCTTCCCGTCACTCGCCGCTTCTTCAATCCTATCTACATCCGCCCGGAAGACATCCTCGAAGTCGCGTACATGCCCGGCGTGCGGCGGGCACTCGTTGAAGTCGCGGGTGAAAAAGTGAAGGAATCTTCGACGAAGAATGAGACGATCGATCGCGACGCCGCTTGGGCTTCGAAGTTTCAAGCTTTGGAG
>CAUSGP010000242.1:0-3424 GCA_963531075.1 uncultured Actinomycetaceae bacterium
GGCGCTAAGGATCCGGCTGCTCCTTCTAGCCAGGAACGCAAGCGTCAGGCTCTTGCCGAAAAATCCTCTCGTATTTCGGACGCCGCGAAACGCCTGGCAACAAACTCGCCCAGCTCTAACGTGTTTGCACGCATCTCGACGACGGCAGCCCATTACGCCACGTCCCTGGGCGGAGTGTGGCGTCCGTGGCCGAAGGGGGCTCCTTCTGGCCGCACGAATCCTCCGGTTTCGATATCGGCGCCGGACGGCACTGATGCGGCCGGGCTTTCTCGAATGCTCGGAGAGCTCTCGAACGAAGCCGCTTCGGCCGCAAATTCGGCGCCCGCGGAACAGCGACGGACCTATCTTGCAGTTGCCTTGGATTCTCGCCTCAGAGCAATCGATGTGGCCGCACGTGCCGGCGGCCGAGCCTCCTGCGGAAAGCCCGACCCTGTCGCCGCGGGCAAGGCGTCCGCAACTCAGGATGCGCTCTTGGGTGCCGAAGCCGCTCGCCAATGGCTGGAAACCAGTGCCGCCTCCCTTCCTGGTCACAAGCGCAGCGCAGAAATCGCGCGTCTCGATTCGATCAAAGCAATGCAATCCGCAATGATCTCCTCGGGTGCGAAAGACGAGCGGTCAGCGGCTATCCCGCCGCCGGCGCTGGGCAAGGGTGAGACCCTGACCAATGCCGCCCTGACGAAAGCATCAGATTCACTGCTCCGCGGGGCGTCGACTGCCGGCAAGCCCGACGGCGAAGCGGCGGTGAGCTATGCCTGTTCCCTCTATCTCACGCCGAAAGAGCGCGAGGGCGCAGAAGCCCTACTCAGAGGGTAGGGAAGGCGGACACCCTGCCCGGGCAGAGAAGGCAGAGCGGCCCGGGCAGAGAATAGCGGAAGCCGGAAGCCCCGTTCAGACGCTAGAAGAAGCACAAGCCCAATGCGAGGCAGAAAAGGCGGAAGCCCCGTTCAAAGGAAGCAGAGGGGACAGAGACTCTGCTCGAAGGAGCGTCGAAGGAACAGAAAAATTCAACGGACGGAAGAATCGGAGGCGCCGATGGCGGCGCGGACCAATTCGACGATGCGTTCGCGGGCCGCCTCCAGGGGAAGGACCGTCGTTTCTCCCTTGCGTTCCCGGATTTCGATGTTTCCTTCGGCAAGCCCTTTGCCGACGATGACGCCGAAAGGCACTCCAAGGAGTTCAAAATCGGCGAATTTCACGCCCGCGCTTACCTTGCGGCGGTCGTCGAGCAGTACTTCGATCCCATCGGCATCCAAAGCTTCCGCAAGCTCCTGCGCAGCGGAGAATACGGCGTTGTCCTTGCCGGTGGCAACAATATGCACCTGTGCAGGCGCAACCTGGACAGGCCATGCCAAGCCCTTCTCGTCGTGATTCTCCTCGGCGAGCGCGGCAAGAACGCGCGTGATCCCGATGCCGTACGATCCCATCGTCACGACCCGGCTCTTTCCATTGACGTCGAGAACGGAAAGGCCTAGGGCGTCCGCATATTTGCGGCCGAGCTGGAATATGTGGCCAATTTCGATTCCCCGAGCGATTTCCAACGGGCCGGAACCATCGGGCGCCTCGTCACCGGCGCGCACCTCGGCCGCCTCGATCCTGCCGTCGGCCTCGAAATCGCGCCCATACACGAGACCGACCACGTGAACATCGCGGCTGTTGGCACCCGTTATCCAACGCGACCCGCGCGCGACGTGCGGATCGAGGAGATAGCGCGGAGCCGGCGGGTCCGCATCGGCCGAGCGTTGAGATTGAGGACCGATCGCCTGCGGCCCGATGTACCCGGGAACCAACTCGGGATAGGCCTCGAGATCCTCAGCTGTGGCGATCTCGACTTCCGCGGGCTCCAGGGCAGCCTGGACGCGTTTCATGTCGACTTCACGGTCGCCCGGCAAGCCGATGACCAGCAGCTCGCGCTCGCCTCCGGGCTGAGTAACCGCAAGCACCACATTCTTGAGCGTATCGGCAGCGGTCCATTCGCCGTCGGGAGACGGGGCTGCCTTGTTGACAGCTTCAACGAGCGTCGCGATGGTCGAGGCCCCAGGAGTGACGATTTCCACGGGCTCAGCGAAAGAGGAGCAATCGATCTCGTCAAGCGGCACAGTGACAACTGCCTCGGTGTTGGCCGCATACCCGCCGGAGGACCGCACAAACGTATCCTCGCCGATATCGCACGGGAAGATGAACTCCTCGCTTCTCGAGCCGCACATCGCCCCCGAACCCGCCGAGCATATGACAAAGCGCAGGCGAAGCCGCGCAAAGATTCGCTGATACGCCTCCCTCATCGCCGCATAGGACGCGTCCAGCCCAGATTCGTCGACGTCAAAAGAATAGGCGTCTTTCATCACGAATTCGCGGCTGCGAAGGACGCCGGCTCGCGGGCGGGCCTCGTCTCGATACTTCGTTTGAATCTGGTAGAGGGAAAGCGGCAAATCCTTGTACGAGGAGAACATATCCTTGACCAGGAGGGTGAACATCTCCTCGTGGGTGGGTGCCAGAAGGTAATCGTTTTCTTTGCGATCCTTGAGCTTGAAAAGGGTGGGACCGTAGTCGCTCCACCGCCCCGTCACCTCATAGGGTTCGCTCGGCAAAAGGGCGGGAAAATGCACTTCTTGACTTCCTGCGGCCTCCATCTCTTCACGCACGACGCGCTCAATCTTCCTCAGAACCCGCAATCCCAAAGGAAGCCAGGTGTAAATACCGGGAGCGGCGCGGCGGATGTATCCGGCGCGAACGAGCAGCTTGTGACTGGCAACCTCAGCATCGGCCGGATCTTCGCGTAGCGTGCGAACGAAAAGAGATGACATTCTAAGCATGGGCACAAGCATACATGGCCCGCTCATATGAAAATCGTGGACCACTCTCCGGCGACGTCGAATCCCACCTTCTTGTAGACAGCGACGGCAGTTTCGTTGAAATCATTGACGTAGAGAGAAATCGTGGGGCTGATGCGCTGACGCACAAGTGCGACGGTAGCCGCGATGCCCGCGGTGGCAATTCCCTGCCCTCTCATATCAGGAGGGACCCACACTCCCTGTATCTGTGCCACGCCCCCGGCGAGGGCGCCGACGTCGGCCTTAAAGACGATACGTTGACCCGAACCGTCTAGAGCGGGCCCCAGCCGAATGAACGTGTGTCCGCGATTGACGAGGCCTTCGGCGCGACGTTCGTAAACATTGCCGTAGACAGTTGGATCGCTGCCCACTTCCTCGATGTACATGGCGACGGATGCGGGGAAGACGAGAGGGAAATCGGAAGGCAGGGCCGCTCGCACGAGAGGATCGGGCTCGACCTGGAGCGTCTCCCCCATGACCATTGAGTATTGGAGCTGCCGGATTTCGCGGGCCGGCCCATGCTCTTTCTCGATGCGCTCCCACAGTCCCATAACCTGGACCCGTGGGCCGACCATCGACGTCGCTCGCCATCGCCG
>CAUSGP010000243.1:0-3416 GCA_963531075.1 uncultured Actinomycetaceae bacterium
CTAAAAGAACAGAAACGAGCAGGGACTTACCCGCTTGCGTGTACCACCGGCGGCCAACCCTGCCCCTGGCCGCGGTCATGTCGTCGGCTATCATGACGGTGCCGGCCGGAATCGATCCCTCACGCCACAATTCGGCGAGATCATCTTGCGTGGAGCCTGTGAGCTCCGTGTGAAGAACGATAGGCGATTGCTTTCCAGTCAACGGAAAGAGCGCCTGGCCAGCACTTTGTGCTCGACCGCTGCCATCCCCGTCCACACGCTGTTCAGACAAGTAACACTCCCATCTTTCTGCCCTCGCGGGCGTGATCCGCGAGGTACAGTTCCTCGGAGTCAACACTTACGAAATAGTAGGTTACCTTATCGTACCGGATATTTCCCAACCGTTGAGTGTGGCGTACCAATCATAATCGACGAACACCCCTTCCTGCCGACCGGTGCGTCACGCTTCACAAAACGACTTTTTGCCGATTTTACGCGGCTCGCAATGCCAAATGGAGAAAAGGCTCTCACCGCGGAAGCAGAAGAATGTGATTCTCATCAACCATATACACTTTCCCAGGCATTGACGTCATAAGCAAGTGCATTCGAGTCTGTTCAATCCTTACTCCGCCCATGCTCGAATGTTCATTTACACCTTCAGTTCCTTCCCTCCTCTCACGCTGCGAGACCCGCCCGCCATTGTCCAGCGGATGCACGGGCCCGGCGGCCGGCACTGCGCGGTGCGCTATGCACATTGGCCACCGGGCCCTCGCTTTTCGGCGCTCTCCGACGCCGACGAGTCAACCTACTTGATGAGACCCAAAGCGCGAACCGCGTCGAGCTCCTCCTGAGCTGCCTTGATGTTGTGGTCGATCCCGGCACGTGTGCGCTCGGAGACCTCCAGGCCATCGACGACTACCCATTCGCCGTTCTCCGCAGTGGCGGGCATGCCGAAAATAAGGCCTTCTGGCACGCCGTAGTGGGACCCGTCCTGGTAGACGCCGGGGGTGACCCAATCGCCTTCTGGAACGCCATTGACCCAGTTGTAGACGTGATCGATCGCCGCAGAGGCAGCCGAAGCCGCCGATGAGGCGCCGCGAGCCTCAATGATGGCGGCGCCGCGCTTGGCGACGGTGGGAACGAAGAACGACTCGAGCCAATCGGCATCGACCAGCTCCGAGGCGGGCTTGCCAGCGACAGTCGCATACGAAACGTCGGGATACTGATCGGCCGAATGATTGCCCCACACCACCATCTTCTTGATGTCCGCGACCGCCGCACCCGTCTTGGCCGCCAGCTGGGAAATGGCGCGGTTGTGATCGAGGCGCATCATCGCGGTGAAGCGCGACTTGGGGACATCGGGAGCCGAGTGCATGGCGATGACAGCATTGGTATTCGCCGGATTTCCGACGACGAGGACCTTGACGTCATCAGCTGCGCGATCGTTGATCGCCTTGCCCTGCGGGCCGAAGATGCCGCCGTTGGCTTCAAGAAGGTCGGCCCGCTCCATTCCCTTGGTGCGCGGGCGGGCTCCCACGAGCAGGGTGACGTTTGTCCCGTCGAAGGCGTCATCGATACTGTCGTAGACATTCACGGACTCAAGAAGGGGGAATGCCGAATCGTTGAGCTCCATGGCGGTACCCTCCGCGGCTTTGACCGCCTGCGGAATCTCCAACAGATTGAGGCGCACCGGCGTGTCAGAGCCGAGCAAAGCCCCCGATGCAATGCGGAAGAGGAGGGCATAGCCGATGTTTCCGGCGGCACCCGTAACGGTGACGGTAACTGGCGTGCGAACCATCAGTTCTCCTTTGTCTGGATCAATTCGTCGCGATCTGTCTATTCAGCGCATGCGCGCCCACATGTGAGAACACGCTTGCGCCCATGCTCAAGAATAGGCGTTGCCGCACATTTTTCTCAGGCCCATTGGGCCTAGACATTTCCCACACATAGGCCTAGACGCCCTCCCCCACACGGGCCTATACATTCCCGCACCGTCGGCCAGGCCTCATACCGCAGAACCTTTCGCCTTCTCATCGTTCAGCATCCTCAACTACTGCAACGTCCTCAACTATTGACCACAGCCCACGACACAGAATTTTATCTCTCACCGTCACGGTCACAATCGTCTCGGAAGGCATCGTCTGCAACGGGCTTGCACGCGATCATCCTCCAGCGGTTACGGTCATCTTGAGCCGCGAGCAAAACGTGAAAGGACCTGAAGGTCACGCCCCGCAGTCACGGTTATCTCGAAAATGCGATCGCGGTCGCCTCGAAAACGACGGGAGGGGATGGTCGTCGCTCCACCCCCTCCCGCCTACCGCATGCGGGGTCCAGTCAACCGCATACGGAGCTTATTAGTTCTCCCTTTCTTTCGTTTCCTCGACGTGCCCCGCTTCGAGGAAGGTGATGACTCGCGCGTGCTCGTACTCGTAAACTCTCGTTTCTTCGACGGGCTGAGACAAAGATTCGTCCTTACGGCTGTCACGGCCTCTGCCACCGGTCAGCCCAGCGACGGCCTTCGACGTTTCGGCCTTCGACGCCGCCCCCGTAGGAGTGCGCCCCGACAGCCCTTGGACGGCGCCCCTCGTGTTTGTCGCAGACGTCCCCGCGCGAGCCGTTCCCATCCCCGGTTGGGCGGTCGCTCGCCCACGGGCAGCCATTTCCGTTCCCGTACGGGCCGATACCCCCTGTTGCGAACCTGCACTGGCCGGACGAGCATTTGCGCTCAGGCTTCCCGTCGTCGCGCGAGAAGTCACGCTTCGAGTACCGGCAGCCCCCTGCCCCGCAGTTACTTCGCGGGCGCCGCCAACCCTGCCGAGAGCACCGAGTCCCTTGCCACGGGAATTGACTCCCTTGGCACTGACCCCCTTGGTATTGCCTCTCGCCACGTTGCCTCCCGAAGCCCTGGACCCCGTTTTCGCGCTCGCACTGCCCGAAGTTCCCATACCCGGCCGTGCGCTTGAACTGCCACCGGCCGCCCCGGCGGGCGAGGCCGATGTCCTGGCCCGAACGGCCGTGGTGGCGCCTTTGACGATGCCGTTGCGCGGAGAAGCGGGAGCCGCAGCCCGCGACGCCGTCGTCGCTCCTTTGACAATCCCCGATCCTCGAGCGGGGGCCGCGTCGACACGCCGTGCGATCCCGGAAGCCCCTCCCCTGGCGGAAACGTTTTGAGCCGGCATCGACGACGTTTTCCGCACGGCGGTGGTGGCGCCACGCACAATTCCAGAACTGCGCGTTCCCGTTGCCGGCACTCGCGTGGCAGCACCCGATTGATTTGCCGCACGCAACGACACAGGGGAAGCCGATGCGCCGGACCGAACCGCTTGATACGCCTTATATCCGGCCACGGCCGCCCCACCCGCCATCGCCGCCGCGGTCGCGACCGTGTTGTGGACGGCTGGAGAATGCAAAATCGAGGGCCGAACCGTGGCACCCGC
>CAUSGP010000244.1:0-3414 GCA_963531075.1 uncultured Actinomycetaceae bacterium
CCCAAATTCTCGCGGCAATCGATAGAGCGATCAAACGCGCGAACGAGACCGTCTCCCGGGCAGAATCCATTCGCAAGTTCACAATTCTGCCCATCGATTTCACCGTGGCCAACGGCTACATGACACCGTCTATGAAGGTTAAGGGCGAGGACGTCATTCGAGATTTCAGCCAAGAAATCGAGAGAATCTACGCGGCAAGCTAGCCGGAGGAAAACTCATCGGCGATCTGTTCGTGATGACGGATCACTTCGGAGACGATGAAGCGCAGGAACTTCTCCGCAAAAACAGGGTCTAACCCCGCATCCAAGGCGAGCTTTCGAAGCCGTTCGATCTGACGCTCCTCCCGCGCCGGGTCCGAGGGCGGCATCAGATTGGCGGCTTTAAGCCTGCCAACCTGCTGAGTGCAACGGAAACGCTCGGCTAAAAGATGGACGATGGCCGCATCGAGATTGTCGATCGTTCGTCTATAGGCTTCCAGCAGCTCCTGAGCTTCGGGATTAGTCATCGTTCTCAGGCGCTCTTCGCCTTCTTCAACACGAGAGTCGGCTCGCCGCCCGCTTTGACGGTATCCGCGTCAAAAACGATCTTTTCGACGTCGTTGCGCGACGGCACTTCGAACATCGCCTCTTTGAGCAAGCCCTCCATAATAGAGCGCAAGCCGCGTGCCCCCGTGCCACGAGAGATCGCCTCGCGAGCGATTTCCCGGAGAGCCTCGTCATCGATCTGGAGACTGACGCCGTCAATTTCGAACATGCGCTGGTATTGACGGACAAGGGCATTCTTTGGTTCCGTGAGAATGCGAATGAGATCGCCTTCCGTCAGCTCCTCGGTTGCCGCCACGACAGGAAGACGCCCCACAAGCTCGGGAATGAGCCCAAACTTGTGAAGGTCTTCGGGGGTGGCCTCGCTCAAAACCTCGGCGCCTTTGTCCGCGATATGCAACTCGGAACCGAAACCGATTCCGCGCCTGCCCGTACGAGAGGAAATGATTTCCTCCATGCCGGCGAAGGCTCCGGCGCAAATGAAAAAAATATGGGACGTGTCGAGTTGCAGATACTCTTGCTGCGGAGGCTTTCTGCCGCCCTGCGGGGGAACAGACGCGACGGTTCCCTCGATGATCTTGAGCAAAGCCTGCTGCACACCTTCGCCTGAGACGTCTCGCGTGATCGATGGGTTTTCAGATTTGCGTGAAATTTTATCGATTTCGTCGATGTAGATGATCCCGATCTCGGCACGTTTGACGTCGTCGTCGGCGGCCTGAATGAGCTTGAGCAGGATGTTCTCGACGTCTTCTCCCACGTATCCCGCCTCTGTGAGGGCCGTGGCGTCGGCTATGGCGAAAGGCACGTCAAGCATCCGAGCGAGGGATTGAGCCAAGTAGGTCTTTCCCGTGCCCGTCGGACCCAAAAGCAAGATATTGGATTTTCCTATCTGAACCTCTTCGTCCTGCGAACGCTTCGGCCCACTTTGAGCACGAATGCGTTTGTAATGATTGTAAACGGCTACGGCGAGCGTTCGTTTCGCTCCATCTTGCCCAATGACGTATTCATTGAGAAAATCGTAGATCTCGCGCGGTTTGGGTAGAGCATCGAGGGAAAAATCAGAGCTTTCGTCCTGTGCAAGTTCTTCAGCGATGATGTCATTGCACAGATCGACGCATTCATTGCATATATAGACACCCGATCCCGTGATGAGCTTTCTTACCTGCCGTTGACTTTTCTGACAAAACGAGCACTTGAGAGTGTCCGCCGCGTCTACGGTGCGTGCCATCCAAACTCCTCCGTGTGTTTCGGGGTTTATCGTGATACCCCGCTAGGTGAGGCTATCACGGGAAAGCGATAAGAGGGAAAGGATACGCCGACAACAGTGATCTCGAACGCGCGGGCGGAGAAACTTGTCTCCGCCCGCTTCGTCTTTCATCAACTGCCCGACGGCGCCTTGCGGGAAGTCAGAACCTGATCGACCAGGCCGTATTCTTTCGCCTCGTCGGCCGTGAGAATCTTGTCGCGCTTGATGTCGTTCTTGATCTCCTCGGCGGGCTTGCCCGAATGATGGGAAAGCGTGTCGCAAAGCCAATCATTCATACGCTCGAGCTCATCCGCGACGATCGCGATGTCGGAGGCCTGCCCGTGCATGCCCTCCATGGCGGGTTCATGGATAAGAACGCGCGCATTGGGAAGCGCGAGGCGTCGCCCGGGAGACCCCGCGGCGAGCAGCACGGCGGCGGCCGATGCTGCCTGGCCCAGGCACACCGTCTGAATCTGCGGCTTGATGTACTGCATTGTGTCGTAGATCGCAGTTAACGCGGTGAACGACCCTCCCGGCGAATTGATGTACATGGTGATGGGCGAATCGGGATCCTGGGATTCTAGGACGAGAAGCTGGGCCATGATGTCGTCGGCAGAAGCATCGTCGACCTGCACGCCGAGGAAGATAATGCGATCCTCGAAAAGCTTGGCGTACGGATCTTGTCTCTTGTATCCGTAGGGCGTCCGCTCCTCAAAGTTCGGCAGAACGTAGCGTGCGGAAGGCATGGTCGGGGCCATCCCCGAGATGTGTGCAGAATTCATATTCCTCATTCCTCCGTCGATCCGCCGATGGCATTGGCACTGGAAACGATGCGGTCGACGAATCCGTACTCGAGGGCCTCTTGCGCGTTGAACCAGTGATCGCGGTCGCCATCTTCAATGACCTGTTCCGGGGTCTTGCCCGTGGCTGCAGCAGTGATCTCAGCAAGCTCTCTCTTCATCTGCAAGATGAGATCGGCGTTGATGCGAATATCGGTCGCGGTTCCGCCGGCGCCTCCGAGCGGCTGATGCAAGAGAACACGGGCATGAGGCGTGATGTAGCGCTTGCCCTTGGCTCCTGCGGTCAGCAGGAACTGGCCCATCGACGCTGCCATGCCCATGCCGACGGTCACCACGTCCGGCTGAATGAACTGCATCGTGTCGTAGATGGCCATGCCCGCGGTTACGGAACCGCCGGGTGAATTAATGTAGAGGTAGATGTCCCTCTCGGGATCCTCAGCTGCCAAAAGCAACATCTGGGCACAGATGATGTTCGCGTTCTCCTCGCGGACCTCCTCGCCAAGCCAGATGATTCGCTCCTTGAGGAGCCGGTTATACACCGATTCATCCAGGTTGCCTTGCTGCGGTGGCTGTCCCTGCATTGCGGGCGTAATGCTCACGCGTCGTCCTTCCTCATCCGGGTGGTCCTTCCTCATCCGGGTGTGGTTCCCGGCCGTTGTTACCCCTCGACAATAGCGGGTCGAGGCTCGCGATTCACCGCAGCTTGAAGCCTTTTCGCTGTAGGCGCATGCTCAGGGGCGGGGCTGAGACCGCCCCTGAAGAGATCAGCCTTCGAGCTTCTCCAGCAGCGTCTTGCGCGCTTTGCCGGCCTTCTCGGCCTCAATGA
>CAUSGP010000245.1:0-3375 GCA_963531075.1 uncultured Actinomycetaceae bacterium
AGTTCTGCCTACCCGTACGAGGAAAGCGCCGTCAGTCAGACGACCCAGACGATGGTGTCCTTCGGCAACGCGGCTCTTGGAGTGTGCTTAGCCGTCGTAGGCTGGGCGTCTACGAAAAAGACGAAGGGCTGATATTCCCCATGGACGTCGCAGCCCATACCGCGTAGGGTGAAACACAGTGAACAGGATTGGCCCCAACCTCCTACGATTGGAGCGAACGATGAAGAAAAGAACTATTGTTGCGTCGTTTCTGCTGGTTGGTGCGGCATACGCTTTGATTGCCCGCATCGAAAGAAACTTCGACGACGGCTTTGCGGAGGCCGCATCTTTTGATCCTAGCCGCTTCGGCGGAGCAGCCTTCTTCGAGGCGGATGATCGTAATCGAGCCGATGGCGCAGCGAGTGCTGCCGCAGGGAGTTTCGACGCAGGCTTTAGCACCGCGGGGAGTTTCAACTCGCCCGGCAGCGAGTCGGCAGCGGCAGATGAAACATCAGCAGCCGATGACGAGGGAGTTGTCAGCCGTGTCGAGGATTTCGATCCCTTCTACTGGACCGAAGAGAGAATGAAGAACGCAAACCCGATGTAGGGGCCGTCCTCCGGGGACGGATAGTCTCATCGGTTTTCAATCACTGGCGTTTGCGGCTTCTCGTACTTTGCCGGGCCATCGCGCATTACGTCCGCGTCGACGCGGTAGCCGTCAATTTGGCTTTTTTCGCCGCCGTGGCCGTAGAGGCGGAAGAGCCAGTAAATGTCAATGCCGGCAATGACGGCATTCGTCGCGACAACGGGCCAGACGCCTAAGACGGCGTTATAGCAGACCCCGACGAATGAGCCGGCCAGATTCCACCAACGGAAACGGCGCTGGTTGGCGAAGGTAAGCGAAAGAATGACGAAAGCTGCACTCAGCCAGCCGAAAAACTCCAGAATCGTGCGTGCGTCCAAGGGCACTCCTCGGTAGTGTCCGGCGGTCAACGTCAAGAACGCTGGTCGAGTCTGAATGCCTCAATTCCGGAACGGCGGCAATCGTATACGCTCGGCTCGTCACGTTGCAATCAGGCAGTGGTCCTAGGCCCGTTGCCGGGCTGCATCCTGCTACGTATCTGTGACGTATTGCAATAGGACGGCAGTTTCGCGGCGCTTCTGCACGCCGGATGATTCAGGCGAGTTCTTCCGTTTCGAGATCGAGGAGGAAACGCTTGGTTTCGGTCCCCCCGAGATATTCGCCCGTGGAGCCGTCGGATCGAATAACCCTGTGGCATGGGACTATCACGGGCAAAGGATTGGTGGCGCAAGCACTGGCAACGGCCCTTGTTGCCGAGGGAAATCCGCTTGCCATGGCTAGTTCCTTGTATGTCATGACCTCACCGGGCTTGGAAGAGACTAAGACTTCGCGCACGGCCCTTTTGAGGGGTGTGCCTGGATCGGCGCCCAGTGGAAGGTCGAAGGCTTTGCGCTCGCCCCGAAAATATTCGTCTAATTGGTGTGTTGCCACGTGGAGGAGCACGTTGGCGACGCCCTTCTCGATACTGCCCAGAGGGGCGAGATCACCGAGGACGACGTCGAAATCCTCACGAGCGAAAGCCACGCGAACCAATGCGCCGTCGGCTTCGGCTATAAGCATTTCGCCGAGCGGTGTCGTGTGGAGACAATAATGCAAAACAGACATCGTGACCTTTCGATTGAATAATTGTCATCGTAGTGCCCATGGAACGATCGGGCTAGGTGCGCGGTAGTGTGTTCTGTATGAAGAAATCTTCCCGGCCGCGCGCCACCTGGCACCGGATCACACTCGGCATTCAGCTCGGGTGGGCAGCGATGTTGCTGTTGGCTCTGTGCCTCAACGGGATTTTGCCGAATCCCACGTGGTATGCGATTCACACGGCAGGTCTTGGGTTGATTGGTTCGGCGATTCTGATTTGGACGTGGCATTTCGCCGATGCGCTCACGAGGAGCCAACAGCCCCAAAAAGCACAAATTGCGAGGCTCGCCCTTCTTGCGGCGGGAGCCATCCAGCTGTGCATCGCATTGGCCATCACCGGAGTTATCGCCGCAATTCTGGCAATCACCGGTGGAATGACGGTCATCGCGGCGATGGCATGGCACATCATGGCGCTGCGCAAGGCCATGTCAGGCTCGTTTTTGGGCAGGGCGGCCGTCACTCTTCGTTTCCATGCGATAGCGGCGGCCTTCTTGGTTCTTGGTGCACTCATCGGGATTTTCATGGCGGTCGATGTCGCTTCCCGCGATATAGCCGTGGGCTGGTGGAAAGCGATCTACACGCGTCATGACTCGCTCGCTTTGGCCCACTCACTGTGCCAAACTTTGGGATTTGTCGGGCTTACGATACTAGGCACTCTCGTGACGTTCGGCCCGACGATAGCGCGAACGCGAATGACGCCGAATGCGGTGGCGCTCTCGTCTCGAACACTGCCGTATCTGGCCGGGGTCGTCATTATTGGGGTCGTATCCGCACTGTTTGACATGCCGCGAATAGCGGGCTTCGCGGTTGTCGGATGGGTGATTGCAGCGGTGATCGGTGTACTGATCCCGGTAGCAAAATCGTGGAAGGGCTCGATGCCCACCGTGGGAGACAGCTGGTTCGTGGGAGCGGGCATCACCTGGATCATGATCAGCGCCCTGGCGTGGGCGGGTCAGCTCATTAGATCGTCTAATGCCGCGCAAGCGCGAACGGGAATGGGTATTCAATTCGCCCTGCTCATTGGGGCCGGAGCGGTTCAAACCGTCGTCGGGTCGCTCACTTTCCTTCTCCCTGTAGTTCTCGGCGGCGGGCCCGCACGGCTCAGGCGCACGCTCGAGCGCATCGAACCTTCTGCAGCGGCACGCTGGTTTCTTGTCAACGGAGGAGTCGTCGTGGCCCTCGTGACGCCGTCGCAGCGAACGAAAACCGTAGCCATGGCGTTTGCGTGCCTCGGGGCTGCGGCGAGCGTCGCCTTGGTTGCGTTTTACGGATTGCGTCAACGTTCACTTGACGTCGACGACGCGCCCCCGCCGCCCCCTGGCGGTGGACCCCGGCAGCTTCCGAAGACACGTATGGCATTGGGCGCCAGTCTGGCGTCCGTGGCCCTGGTGGTGGCCGTCGCTGCGGGAGGCGGGGGAGGAGTGAGCTCTGATCGCGCGGTCGATGCCAACAATGCCGACGCTCCGGTCACGAGAGTGGAAGTGTCGGTTCGTGGGCTTGCCTACTCGCCTTCGACGATCAACGTTCCTGCGGGCAATCGACTTGTCGTCACACTGAAGAATACGGGAGATCAGCGCCATGACCTCATCTTTGCCAACGGCGCCCAAACGGGTGCGATCGAAGCCGGGAAAAGCGGAACGGGAGACGTCGGGGTGATTGACGCAGACACTGAAGGC
>CAUSGP010000246.1:0-3343 GCA_963531075.1 uncultured Actinomycetaceae bacterium
GCACTGGGCATCGGTGCAACCTTGACCGTCATCCTTTTCCTTTTCGGAGAACCGATCCTCCGGCTTTTCGGCCCGGATTCGACGGCCCTCGGCCAGGCCGAACGTTACCTTCACGCCTCGGCGCCAGGGCTTGCCGGCATGCTGCTGGTCCTTGCAGCAACGGGGACGCTTCGGGGATTCGGAGACACGAAACGTCCCATGTATGCCGCTACAGCGGGCGCATTGGCGAATATCCCGATTAACTACGTCCTCATCTACCCCCTCGGCTGGGGCGTGGCCGGAGCCGGGGCGGGAACGGCCATCGTCCAAACGGGAATGGGCCTGTGGCTGGCTTGGCAAATATCGACGATTGCTCGCCGGGAAGGCGTATCGCTTCTGCCCACGCGCGGCGGAATCATTTCCTCCTTGGGCCAGGCGGGTCCGCTGATCATCAGAACCCTTTGCCTTCGCGCGGTCCTGCTGGCCGAAATCGCCGTCGCCACGAACCTGGGCAGCGAATCGCTCGCCGCGAATCAGATCACCATGACGGTCTGGCATTTCGCGGCCTACGGCCTCGATTCACTGGCCACAGCCGCCCAGATACTCGTCGCGACGGCCATGGGCGCGCGCGAAGAAGGCGTCGACGGCGTGCGCGAGGTGCTTGACCGATGTCTGCGATTCGGCCTCATCACGGGAAGCGGCTTGGGGGCCGTGTTGGCGGCGATTAGCTTCGTGCTCCCCCGGGCAATGGGGGCGACCGCCGAAGTGGGCGGCCTGGCAACAATTTCTCTCATCGTCGCCGCGTGCTGTCTGCCCATTGCGTCAGTTGCCTACATCCTCGACGGCGTCCTCATCGGGGCGCTCGATACGCGCCGACTGGCCTGGTTCATGCTCGCCTCGCTGGCAGCCTTCGCACCGGTCGCGTGGACGATCGGTCAAATCCACGCAATCTGGCCAGAAACCCCGGCGGCTATACTATTCGGGGCCTTGTGGGTGGCCTACGCGGGCCTGTTCATGGCCGTCCGCGCCGTCACAATGCTGGTGCGAGCGCGCAGCGGCAAGCCCTTTGAGGCGGACGACTGAGCCGTTCCAGCCTCCATATTTTCGGTCCATATTCTTGTTTCGGTCCGCCACGTTGCTTTCAGGATTTGGGCCGCGCTTTCAGGATTTGGGCCGCCAGTTCGCGGCTTGCCGAATGATGAACCTCGAAGCCTCGGGTACGTCCCGCGGTTTCCCAGCCTTCAGCTCCCGGTGGCCGACGCGCACTCCTCACGGGCAGGTCAGTCCGCGGTTTCCCAGTCTTCAGGGGCGATGACCCGTATGACGGTCGAATCGTCCATGGCCCCCTGGCCTCGCACGTGGCCCATAAGATAGAGCTGTTCCGCGGCGGCGGCAACGGGGACGGCCATGCCCATGTCTTTCGCGGCGGACGTCACGATCCCCATGTCCTTAACGAAGATGTCGAGGCGTGAAGCGACGTCGGGATTATCGCCCTCGTACGCTTCGATGGCGCGCGGCCCGCGATGTCCGAGCATGAAGGACTCTGCTGCGCCGGACATGAGTGCATCGAGCGCCGTGCGCTGGTCAAGGCCAAGCTTGCCCGCGAGCGCAAGGGCCTCCCCGGCCGCCGCAATGTGCACTCCGCACAGAAGTTGATTGACCGTTTTGAGGGCCTGGCCTTTGCCTGGCTCGTCGCCGACCAGGACAAGGTTGCCGGCCATCGCTTCCAAAACGGGACGGGCTTTTTCAAAGTCTTTCGGGCGGGCGCCGCAAGCCACGAGCAGATCGCCTTCTCCGGCGCGGGTCGGCCCGCCGGAGACGGGTGCATCGACGAGTCCGATGCCGTCGTCTTCGAGTTTCGCGGCCACCCGTTCGGCAGCGGCTATCCCTACCGTTGAGGTCAGAATGATCACGGAATTTTTGGGCAGAGCGGCAACGATTCCACCTTCGCCGTAGAGGAGGTCTTCGAGCTGGGCTGCGTTTCGCACCGCGATCAGGACGAGGTCGGCGTCTTTGACCGCGGCCGGAGCACCCGGGCTCACCCTCACTCCCGATTCCTCGGCGATTGCGCGGCGGCTATCGGAAACGTCGTATGCCTCGACGTCGAACGTTTTCGCGAGCCATGTGGCCATGGGAAGCCCCATGGCTCCCAGGCCGAGCACCGCTACCTTGGTCATGTTCTCTCCTTTCGCGCCCGTGCGAGCTTCGCCCGGCGGGCCTGTTCGGTTGTGTCGAATGTTCAGCGTGTTCTGTTAGGCCGCGACCTTGCAGTGCGGGTCGATTCCTTATGCGTCATCTCGTGAGTTCGCTCGTCGATCGGCTCGCTGCTTCGCGGCGTCAGGATTGCCTGGTGGCGCCGGCGTCTAACTGCTGCCATCTGAGGCTTCACGGCGCAAATTCCTCACGGTCGGCCATCGGCTGCCTCACGGGGCTAGCTTGTCCACGACGTCGGCCAAAGACTGGTCTGTGCCCACGTTTCCGGCGAAGACGATGTACGGAATCCCGGCGGCCAGGCCATCTTGGCCAAACCACAGGGAAACGATCCCCGGCAGCATGGGGCCCGCGACCGCGGCGCGTCGGATGCCGAGGGCCTTGGAGGCGACATCCGAGGAGGTGATGCCGCCTTTGGCGATGACGAAACTGGGTGCGACGCGAGTGACGATGCCTTTGACGACATCTACCACGGCGGCCGATATTTTCCGCGAGATTGCTAGGGAATCGTCGGCGTTGGCACCGGTGAGAAGCGTGCGCGAGGTACGCACCACCACGTTGCCGTCCGTCAAACCGGCTGCCGCTGTGTCAACCAATTCGGCGAGGTGAGCCTCGCGGGAGTCGTCGTCGGCAGCTGTCACCACGTCGATCTCCAGCTCGAGGGGATGGCAACGCGAACGCAATTCGTTGAGCTGACGGGTGGTCAGGTCCACGTGCGATCCAATGACGATGAGTCCCCCGGGGCTGACGTCGCGATTGCCGCGCGATGCGGCGATTTCCTTAGGCGTGAGCGGCGCGTGGACTTCCTGTCCGACCCGGGCGCGAACGAAGGGCGGACCCACCCTGTAGACGAAGCGCGAGCCGACTTGCTCCGCGCGGATGAGCGCCAATGCGAGCTGGCGCAGGTCTTCTTCCTCGACGGCGTCGACAACGATCGGGCGAGCCTGGCGAGCTGAAGTCAAAAGCGCGACGGTGCCATCGAAGTCGGTGCGCAGTGTCTCGATGTCAAGCACGAGCACATCGGAGGCGGATACGGCTCCGCCCGTCTTCTCTTCGACCCATTCGGCCAAATTCGACGCCGCATACCCGAAGGTCGCATCGCCCGCGAACTCGGTTTCGCCCACCGGCAGGTAACCCTCGTGCGGGTTTCCGG
>CAUSGP010000247.1:0-3340 GCA_963531075.1 uncultured Actinomycetaceae bacterium
CAGGTCCTCGACAAAACGCCGTGGATCATGCCCCGATTGCACGATTCTCTCCACCACGGCGAACAGCGTCGAACCGTCTCGGGCGGCAATGGCTTCGACGGCGTCGTCCAAAAGCGAGCCGTCGGTATATCCCAGCAGGGCAATAGCGTGATCGTACTCGAGCGCACCGCCCTCGCTACCGCCTATGAGCTGATCGAGAACGGAAAGCGAATCGCGCACCGATCCCCCGCCCGCGCGCACGACGAGCGGGAGCACTCCGCCGCCGATCTCAATCCCCTCTTCGTCGCAGATGCCCGCCATGTAGTTCTCCAACGTCTCAGGGGGAACCAGACGGAATGGATAGTGGTGGGTGCGCGAGCGAATCGTGCCGATGACTTTTTCGGGTTCCGTCGTGGCGAAAACGAATTTCACGTGCGGCGGGGGTTCTTCCACAAGCTTGAGAAGCGCATTAAACCCCTGGTTCGAGACCATGTGCGCCTCGTCAATGATGAAAATCTTGTACCTGTCGCGTGCGGGGGCGAAGGCGGCACGCTCAATGAGCTCGCGGGCGTCGTCAACGCCTCCGTGGCTCGCCGCGTCCATCTCGACGACGTCGAGGCTTCCCCCGCCGCCCAGCGAAAGCTCACGGCATGACTCGCATTCGCCGCATGGTGTGTCGGTAGGGGCCTGCACGCAGTTGAGACATCTGGCCAGGATGCGGGCCGACGTCGTCTTGCCGCACCCCCGCGGACCCGAGAACAGGTAGGCGTGGGCCGTTCGATCGGCGCGCAATGCGGCCATGATCGGCCTCGTCACGTGTTCTTGGCCGATAACTTCCTGGAAGGTCTGCGGACGATAGCGTCGGTACAGTGCCATGCTCACGCCCCAAGTCTACGGGCGTCAGCCGACAGTTTGCGCGGCCCTTCGCCGGCCGATTCAACTGGTGGCCTTTTTAACCTCCGGCACTTTTTAATCTCTGGCCTTTTAATCTCCGGTTAATCTCTGGCCTTTTAATCTCCGGCCGATTCAACTGGTGGCTGATTCGCCTTACGGTTGTTTCAACCTGCGACTTTTCGGCTTGCAGCCAACTGGGGGGCGACGCACGGGCTTGCAACGCCGGTCGGCATCTCGGCCACCCAAATTGACAATTGGCAAACGTGCCCGGGCCATTGACAAACGTGCCTCTGCGATTCGCGAACCTACCCTTCGAATTCATAAATCTGTCATCCGGATACGGCAAAATTGTAACTATCCATCGCACACGAGCTCGTCGATCCACCGGAGGGACATATGAGGATCCGCAGCATTGCCGCATTGACCTTGGCTTTGCTCTGCATAGCATCAGGGTGCAGCCTTCAAGCGCGTCAAGCGGAGCCTTCTCCTTCGACGTCGTCGACGACGTCCCTAGGGCCGAAGATGAAGATCGAGGACAGGAGCAACAAGAAGGCTCGGGAAAGAAGCTTTTCCCTGCCCGAAAACGGGAATAACATCAAGATCGACGGCGGCACAGACATTGCAGCCGGAAGATACGCGATCTACGTCAGCGGCAATCTTGAGAAATCCTTGGAGGTCCTCGACACTCGGGCGGGAATCCACGAGGCGCGCCCCTTCTATTCCCAGAATTTCGAGATTCCCAAGGACGCGGCATCCAATCCTAAGGTTCCGGCCTACACGATGGACATTTCACAAGACGAACGATTGACGGTAGGCGCAAAGGGCAACGTAAACCTGACTTTCAAACCCCAGAAGACCGTCAAAAGCAAGGTGCTTCCCGGGCCCGGCGAGTCGATTGCGGGAGTGGACTTCCCCGCCGGAAACTATCGGGTCGAAGCGACCGGAAGCTTCCTCACCAGGATTTACAAGGCCGACGGTTCGAGGACCCTCCGCAGAGTGTTGGGACGCAAGGGAGATCGTCCTCTCGATAAGAGCTTTGACGAGGGCGACGTGGTCGCCTACAACCTCATGGATACGGACTCTAGCTCTTCATCATCCTCTCCTTCCTCTTCATCATCCTCTTCGCCTTCTGCCTCACCTTCTTCGCCGTCCGCTTCACCTTCTTCGCCGTCCGCCTCATCCTCTTCGCCTTCTTCGTCGCGCAAGATGACCCTCAGGAACACGTCGGCCCCGAAGGCGGGATTGTCAGTTCCTGACAAACCGTGGAAAGACAACGCTCCCGAAAAAGCCTCGGGGGCTCCCGTGGATCTCAATGCCCGAGAAAACTATCAGGTCGGCAGGCAAATTCCTCCGGGATACTACAAACTTCAAGCCGTTGCGCCCGAGCAACTTTCCAGCTTGACGCTGACCATGCACAAGGATCAGAGCCAGCCGCTGGGCAGGCTCCTCATCGAAAATTCGGATCACCGTTCGCCGATTCCGACGGCGGATCTCGCAGATGTCCATCTGGTGAACGGACAGACCGTGAAGGTGGACGCGAGGGCCGTCAAGTCGAGCGCCTCTTATTATTCGCAAGGGCGCGGCGAGGCGATCATACGGCTAGTGCCTGCAAATAGACCGACGGTAGACACCGGGCACCTCACGCGTTCCTTGCTGTTGGTGGGCCGCGACATACCGGCGGGAACTTACACGGTCACGGCCGTGGAACAGGGGTACTACGACGTGATGGTGTCTAGCCCGTCCGCGATCAATTACTGGTTCACGAGCATCGGCCGCAGCAGGAATGAGAATTCGGGGTCGATCGAGCTGCACGACGGCGACTTCGTATCCACAGATACGAATAGCTACGTGCAACTGGAGAAATAGGGCTGAGGCATCGCGGATGCCACGAACTCCGGGAGCCGGCCGCGCCAGGGAATCATCGCACCCGGTCTGCATAGGCTGAGGTACTGCCGGCGGGCGGTAGCCCGGCCAAGCGGAGGCTCCGCGCGAGCGGCGCGCTTCAAACGAGGACTCCCCACGCACCCGCCAGAGCCCGCATACCCTTGCTGCCTTCCAGCCCTGGGGGAGTTTTGCGAGGTGACGCCGCATGGGGAGCCGCGCTCAAGTCTACGGCACAACCGATTCACGCGCCAATACGCCGTCGGAGACGCCGGTGAGCCCTGCAGAAAAGCCAACAAGGCCCGCAAAGACCTGAAAGCCCAGCCCAGCGAAAAATGGACAAGGCTGCCGAGATACCGACCACCGCCGCATACCCCAACCGCTGGGAAGACGAACACAAACGCCCAGTCACCGCGAAAACGAACGCGAACGCCCAGCCGCATTCGGGCTTGGGCACTGCGCTCAAGGTCACGTCGATAATTCGCCCGCCACCGAAAGTTTCGGCTATGCTTGTGGGGCGCATTGCGCGCGAGGAGGATTCGCCTAGTGGCCTATGGCGCACGCTTGGAAAGCGTGTTGGGTGCAA
>CAUSGP010000248.1:0-3288 GCA_963531075.1 uncultured Actinomycetaceae bacterium
GCCCTACGCCCGACAGAAAGTGCATAAATGGGCGGAGCTCACCAGCGTCGATAGGCGAGCTCCGCCCGGGCAGGAAACGGAGTCTACGGCAGTTCTGGGAGGTGGCCGAAAGAGTCCGCTGTGGCGACGGTGGGCACGTATTCGAGTGCCACCCAACCGTCATACCCCGCCTTCTTCATTGAGGCGAGCAAACCTGCGATGTCCAGTTCGCCGGTCCCCGGCTCCCCGCGGCCGGGGAAATCAGCGATCTGACAGTGGGCTGCGGCCCCACCGTCGCTGGCGGCAACAGCGGCCACGTCGTCCCCGTTCGCGGCCAAGTGGTAGAGGTCGCATAGGAAGCCGACGTTCTCGACGCCGCGTTCGGCTTTGAGCTTTTCCACGACGGCTAGGGTCTCGGCCGCGGTCTTCAGAGGATAGTCGGCTGCGCCCGATACGGGTTCGACCAGCACGGTTGCTCCGATCTCAGCCGCGGCCTTGGCCGCGAATTCAAGGTTGTCGATCGCAACGGCGTCCTGCACCACGGCATCGACGCCGTCCTGGCGAAGGCCGTACAGGGCGTTGAAAGCTTTGCACCCCAGCTCGCGTCCAATTTCCACCGCAACGGGAACGTTCGCCTTAAAATCTTCGACGCGCGAGGGAAGCGAGACGAGGCCGCGCTCTCCACCAGGCATATCGCCGGCGAAGAAATTCAGCCCGATGAGCTGAACGCCGGCGTCGCGAATCGAAGCGACGAAAGCGTCCATTTCATCGCGCTCGGGGACTGCAACGTCCCACGGCCACCAGAACTCCACGGCCTTGAAGCCGGCGTCAGCGGCTGCTTTGGCACGCTCGAGAACGGGTAGTTCCTTGAACATGATCGAACAGTTGACGGCGTATTCCATATTGTGTCCTTTCGTCTGTGGCGGCGAGCCTCGCGGGCCTCATGAACTCCGTCGGGGCCCGCCGCCGATGTCATGCTTGTAAGTTCGCTCGTGCTCGGCCTGACAATCGTCGGGCTTTGCAGATTCCGCCTGGGCTCGATGCCGATGAACGCACTGCTCACGGACTCAGCTTGGGACCTCGCGGATTCAAGCCTGATCTCGCTGCCAATGCCGGACGTCAACGCCACCTGCCCGTCTGGCGGCTTGGCTTTGGTCGGACGGGCTCAATCTTGCTTGGGTTCGAGGGGAAGAATGGCCGTGGGGGCGTCCTCGGGCGTCTTTGCAAGCGGCTCAAATTCGTTGACGGAATCCAGCGCCGCGCCCATGGAAACGTTCGTCACTCGCTCGAGCACGCACTCAACTACAACGGGAACCTTCAACTCGTCGGCCATTTCCCGGGCGCGCGTGAAGGCGGGGACGAGGTCTTCCGGCTCGCGCACGCGAATCGCCTTGCATCCCAGACCCTCGGCGACCTTGACGTAGTCGACGCCGTATCCTTCCGTTTCCGGCGAGTTGATATTCTCGAAGGAGAGCTGCACGCAGTAGTCCATGTCGAAGGCCCGCTGTGACTGGCGAATGAGGCCAAGGTAGGCGTTGTTGACCAGAACGTGCACCCACGGGATGTTGAACTGAGCGGCCACGGCCAGCTCTTCGATGAGGAAGTTGAAGTCGAAGTCGCCGGAGAGCGCGACGGTCGGGGTGTCGGGGTCAGCCACGCAGGCGCCGATCGCCGCGGGAATGGTCCAACCTAACGGCCCGGCCTGGCCGGCGTCAAGCCAATGGTGGTGCTTGTAGACGTGCAGGAGCTGGGCGGCCTGGATCTGCGACAGCCCGATCGTCGTGACGTAGCGGGTATCGCGCCCGAATGCCTCGTTCATCGCCTGGTAGACGCGCTGCGGCTTGAGCGGCACGTTCTCGAAGGCCGTCTTGCGTTGCATCGTCGCCTTGCGGACGTCGCATTCCTTGGCCCATACGCCCCAGTCGGCGAGCTTGCCGACCTCTTTGTATTCGCGCGCCTTGTCCGCAAGCTTGACGATGAGCGCCTTGGCGTCGGAGACGATTCCGAGGTCGGGGGCGAAAACTCTGCCGATCTGGGAAGGTTCGACGTCGACGTGGACGAACTTCCTTCCTTCACGGAACACCGAGAGGTCGCCCGTCATGCGGTTGGCCCAGCGGTTGCCGATCCCCACTACGAGGTCCGAAGCCAAAAGCGTGGCGTTCGCGTACTGCTGGGAAGTTTGAATGCCGGCCATTCCCTGGGACAAAACGTGGTCGTCGGGAATTGCGCCCCACCCCATAAGGGTGGAGACCACTGGCACTCCAAGTGTTTCTGCGAGATTGACGAGGGCGTCCGAGCCGTCGGACTGGATGACGCCGCCGCCCGCGAGGAGGACCGGCCGCTCGGCCGAGGCGATGAGGTCCATGAGGCGGGTGACCTGGGCGTCAGAGGCGATGGGTTTGTGCACCTCAATTGGTTCGTAGGCGTCGACGTCGAAATCGATCTCGGCCGTTTGGACGTCGCCGGGAAGATCAATAAGGACGGGGCCGGGGCGGCCCTCGCGCATGAGATAGAAGGCTTTCTGGAAAATACCCGGAATCTGTGCGGGCTCCAAGACTGTCTTCGCATACTTCGTCACCGGCGCGGCGATCGAAGCGATGTCTACTCCCTGGAAATCTTCTTTGTCGAGCTTGGGCGTTGGCACCTGGCCCGTGATGCACAGAATCGGCAGTGAATCGGCCATTGCCGAGTACATTCCAGTGATCATATCGGTTCCCGCCGGGCCCGACGTTCCCAGACAGACGCCAATGTTGCCGACTTTGGCGCGCGTATAGCCTTCCGCCATATGGGATTGTGCCTCGCCGTGCCTGGCGAGGATGTGGCCGATGCGTCCGTCGGCCTTCAGCGCGGAATACAGGCCGTTAATCGCGGCTCCTGGGATTCCGAATGTCACCGTCACCCCCTCTTTGGCGAGGATCTGAACGATTGCGTCGACGACGCGCATGCGTGCCATGTAAGTCTCCTAGCGAACTCGGCGGCCTGCTGAGTGTTTCGGTGCCCGAGCCTCCGCGGGTCCGCCGGTAAACGGAGGCTCGGGCACTGGCGCATCCGCGGGAAACCAGGGATGCGCCTATCGATCAGAGTGGCCGGAACTCGATGTCCTGCGCGCCTTCCCACAGGAACTTCTCGCCCAGAGTCTTGAGGTTCTCATTGCCTTCGACGATCGTGGCGAAGTGGTTTCCGGGAAGCTGGCCGGCCTTCGAGGCAAAATTGACGTAGCCGTACCCGATGAGTAGTTCGGTTTCCGATTTTCCTCCCGGGTAGATAACGATCTCGCCGGGAAGCGGGTAGCACGTGCCGTTCTCGTGC
>CAUSGP010000249.1:0-3263 GCA_963531075.1 uncultured Actinomycetaceae bacterium
ATTTAGTGATACCAACCAGTGGTGGAGGCTTTTATTCAATAGCCACTCGGAAATTTTCGCATGTTTGATGGATTTTGCCCATCGTGTCATCGGAATCTTCAAAGGTCAGGGCAATACTCGTACGCCCGTCAGCCTGGAAATCGACCGTTCCTTCGATCTTGCACCCAGCCAGCACACACATAACAACCGCCATAACAGCAGCCACAAAGCAAGGCAATCCTCGCAGACGCACGACCATTCAGAACTCCTTCACCGCCAACTGGCGAACACCGACGCAACTACTGTACGCAACCACCCTAACCCCGCAACCATCCATCGAGCAGAACCGTTCACACACAAGAAAACACTGCCGTCGAATCACTCCCCGTCCTCCTGCTCACAACCAGAGTTAGCCATGCCCCGTTTGACAGAGGGAATTGAAGTACTGGACCTTCACGTCCCAGTTCTACAACTAGACAGGCTTTGCCGGCCCCGGGTCACGTCACGAGAGGCACGAATCAGCCGACTTTGTTTAGAAACCGTCTCAAGCCGGCACAAAGCTGTCGCGAACCGTCAACTTCGTCGAAACGAGTACGTGGTGGCATGAGGAGTATCGGCCGATGATGGAATCCGAGAGCAGGAGAATAGCCGATTCAGCGAGTTCCGAACAATCGATGTCGAAAGACGACAACGTTGGCGAAGTGTACCGGCAGACCTCTTGATTGTTGATCGAGACGACCGCAATATCCTGGGGAACCCTGATCCCAGCCGCAGCTAAGGCCTGCAGGACGCCCACCGCAAGCGGGTCCGCGGCGACGAGGATCGCATCCGGGAGGCGATCCTCGTTTTCTGCGAGCAGGCGAGCCGCTTGTTCGCGGCCGTTCTCGACGGTGAAGCCACCGCTGGAATATACTAATCCGGCGACGTCGAGCCCGAGACGCTGCGCCCAGTTGACGTAGGCCAGGTGCCGGAGTTCTTCTTCGTAAAAGTGCAAGCCCATAATGTGGCCGGAACCGCCGACGAAGGCGATTCTACTGCGGCCAGCAGCCATCAACGCGTCGAGTCCGTCAAGAACGGTCTGCTGCAGATCGGGCCTCACCGAGTGAAACAGCCCGGGGGCAGGATTGATGTCAATGAACACCCCATGAGGCAACGCTCGGCTGAGTGCCGTGAAATCGCCGTCGGCCAGCGGAGCAGGACCAATCGAAACGAAACCGTCGAAGCTCTGACCTGCCCCGACGAGGGACTGGACGTCGGGAAAAGGTGTGAGCTTCGTATTGTGCTCGTCGGCTTTGACTTTCAGAGCCTCGCGGATCTCGAAAAAATACGCGTCCTGCAGCCCGCGCTCGGGGTCGATGTTGTCCAAAACAGCCACGTCCTGCGGAATTCCTACGCGACGCCCTTGCACGGAATACCCCATCTCGTTGCCGGCTTGAAGGATACGCCTGCGCGTTTCATCGCGCACGGTGAACGTGGGGTCTCCCTTGAGAACACGGGACACGGTGGCTTTCGAGTACCCTGTCGCAGCGGCGATGTCTGCGAGGCTGACCATGACGGTTGACCGCCTCCTTTTGAACCGGAAAACGAACGAACTTGAATAGAAAACCGTTTTCGCTGACCAATGTACACATTAAAGCTGGGCAAACCAATGTACACACAAAAGCTGGGCAAGCCCAAGAAATAGAAGAGGAGCCCTGCACCGCAAGGACTCTTGTACTTTTATTATTTGTAGAGCGCCAGCATTTGTAGAACACCGAGCGGAATTATTTGTAGAACATCAGGCCGCATCATTTGTAGAGCGCCAGGCTGAGGGTCGTGGCCGAACTGCCGCGGTCAGACGGCTCGGGTGAGCTCCGCGAACACCCTTCCCACCGGCTCGCGGATAACGAGATTCGCACGTGAATCATAGGGAGTAGAAGTCGCGTTCATGAGCACCAGGCGGTCGCCGTCGTAGTAATCGACGAGGCCAGCCGCCGGATATACGACCAGGCTCGTTCCAGCAACGATCAACATGTCGGCGTCGGCGATCGCCCGAACGGCGCCCTCCAGAACGCCACTGCTGAGCATCTCGCCGTAGAACACGATATCCGGCCTTACAACCGAAGAACATGCGGAGCAACGAGGCACGGTTCCGGCCTGTGCCTCAGCGAAATCGGAGACGGAAAAACGCTTGCCACAGCCGCTGCACAGCAAACGCGACCAGTTCCCGTGCAGCTCGAAGACCCGCCCAGATCCCGCCTGCTGGTGGAGTCCGTCAATGTTTTGCGTGACAACGGCCGAAAGCGAACCACTCCTTTCAAGCTCCGCCAAATACCTGTGAGCCGCATTGGGAGCAACGCCCTCGCGGGCATTTTCCTGAGCGAACCACTGCCAATAAGCTTCCGGGTGGTCCTCAAAGAAATCGATTGACAGCACCCTTTCGAGCGGAATTTCGCGGTCCTGATGGTAGAACCCCTTCGCACCGCGAAAATCCGGAATGCCAGATTCTGTCGAGACCCCCGCCCCGCCGAAAAAGACGATGCGCTTCGACTGCTCGATCCATTGCGCCAGCTGGCGAAGTCGACTGTCCATGCCACCAGCCTAGACCCCGGCTTCTTGTAGCGCGCCCCGCGCCCCAGTGGCAAATGCGACATCCAACACAACGCGACTGCCGTCTTTCTAGGCGGAACGTAACAGGCCCACACCGATCGGGTTCGCTAGGCTCATATGTATGACGATTACAGACGCGGCCATCACTTCCGCCATCGCCCTGCGTTTGGAGCTGCTGGGACTGTCCGTTCCAGCGCAGGTTAAACAGGGCGAAGCGGACCATCTCATGTCCCCCATTCTGGCGCGTCAGCGCGAGCTTTCTCGTCGGCTGGCATACCGCCCGTGCGCTGCAGATCAACGCATCCAGGCATTTCTCGATTCTTATCTGGAAGGCGCTGCCGCCACCCCGCAGCTGCCACGTTCGACGTTCGTTCTGGATCAGCCCGGACTGGCACGCGCGCTGTCGTTGCCCGCCGACGCCACCAGTTTCACCTCGGACTATGTCGAAAGCTACAAGGTACTCGGCGGCGTCCTGCACAATCCTCGCAATGATCGTCGAACCACCGCGGGCGTCTTCCACATAGCGGAGGGCGGCCTGCCCATCCCGGACGACAAAATTGCAGTACCGCGCGACGTTTTCGCACGGCTGCTGGCCCACGCCGTCGACGCCCCGGAAGATCTGCTCACTCTGCCGTGGGCTTCCACCCAAGCCGAGCCGGCCCGTTGCTTCGTCTCGCTCCTGCTTCGCCCCATCG
>CAUSGP010000250.1:0-3223 GCA_963531075.1 uncultured Actinomycetaceae bacterium
CGCGGGTGCGAGGTAAAACGATCATGGTGGATGTTGGCCCGCAAGGCCAGGCAGCAGCCGAATGCGTTGAAGCGGCGGGCGTGAAGAAGATCGACATCCTTATCCTCACCCATGGGCATTCAGACCACATAGGCGGCCTGCCGGGTGTTTTCAAAGTCGCGCAGGTCGAGAAAGTGTGGGTCTCGCCGAATATGGATCCCGAGGGGAACAGACAATGGCTTGAAACCGAGCTGAAGAAGAACGGGCAGTTGCCCACCGCGGTCTCTCAGGGAATGGCTGACGACTCCGAAGCGCCGCGAGTGCGGGTTCTCTGGCCTCGTGCGAATGCGCCGATGGGCGCTGAACAAGCCAATGCTCAATCCATCGCCGTGCGGATCGACATTCCCGGAGGAATGCTCGTGACGGGAGACCAAGGCCGTGAAAGCCAGGAGCGCTTTGTGCGCGAGGTAGAGCCCGTGCGCATCGCCGTCGTTCCCCACCACGGCAGCTCAGACCAGTCGGAAAGGCTTGCTCGCGCGGCCAACGCCGAGATCGCCCTGATCTCGGTTGGGGAGAACAGCTATGGGCACCCGTCCCGCAGGGCATTCGAGCTGTATTCTTCCGCCGACGTCTACGACACCAAAGCGTGCGGGACGATCGTGGTGGCCGGTTCCGATGTGACGTCGCGCTGCGAGGAACCGCGAGGATGAAAGAAAAACGCGGTGCGCGGAAGCAAGAGACTCCGGTGCGCAGAGCGGGAAAAGTCCGGTGCTCAGAGCGGACAACAGGACTGGTGAGTGGGATATGCGCTTTGTGAGAAGGAAAAGCTCGATGCGTGAGATGTAGACGTGACGCGTGAGATACTGGTGCCATGGCAAAGAAAGGCGGCCTCCCGTGGGATCGGCTCAATGTCGCTCCCGTGGTTCTCATCCTCGTCGGCGAACCGGTTCTGGGTGACCGGGCGGTTTCACGACTAGTCGAATTGGCGATAGCTTGCGATCCGGCCACATCGGTGACGAGGATAGACGCCGAAGAGTACGCCGTGGGCCAGCTCTCCGCCGCCGTTGGCCCCTCGCTTTTCGGCGAGCCTAGCGTCGTCGCTGCCAGCAATCTTCAGAAGATGAACGATTCCTTTCTCACCGATGCATTGTCCTACATCAGCGCTCCGGATCCGGATGCGATGCTCATTTTGCGCCACGACGGGGGCACACGTGGCAAGCGCCTCCTCGATGCGGTGCGCGCCGCCGGCTTCCAAAGCTGCGAGATCCCCGCTGTCAAGTATCCCAACGAGAAGATCGCCCTCGTTCGCGACGAAGTGGCTCGCGCTCGCAGGCGTATGACCGCCGAAGCCGTTGAGGCGCTCGTCGACGCCCACGGCAACGACGTGGGGGAGCTCGTCGCCGCTACGGCGCAGCTTCTTTCCGACGTCGAGGGGACGATAGACGAGGCGGCCGTGCGCACCTACTATGCAGGGCGTATCCAAGCCAGCGGTTTCGACATCGCCGACGCCGCCGTCGCTGGCAACGGCGGCAAGGCCGTGGCTCTTGCGAGGCACGCACTGGCCAGCGGCGTCGCGCCCGTTCCCATTGTTGCGGCTCTCGCATACAAGCTGCGCACCCTAGCTCTCGTCGCCGCGAGACGAGGTGCATCCGCTCGGCCGGGAGATCCCACAATGTCGCCGGTGCAGCGGCGCAATGCCGAACGGATCGCAGGTCAATGGACGAATGAGGCTCTGGCCGCGGCGATCCTTGCCGTCGCCCAGGCGGACGCCGAGGTCAAGGGTGCTTCCAGAGACCCGGAATTCGCTCTCGAACGGGTCATCCTCAGGGTTGCGGCTGCGAAGCGAGGCTGCCGGACGTAATGACGCGAGAGGCAAAGACGCTATTACGCGGGGAGGACTATTACACGGGGAGGAAAGGCGGATGAGTGAAACTCGCCGGGACACGTGGGCATGTGACGGGGACACGGGTGAGTGCATTCTGAAAAATCGGCGCAAGATAGTAAGCTCAATCACAGCGGCGCACGGTGCCGTTCACGCAACGGTTAGCAATGCTGCTCACACAGTGGGGCCCTGCGCTGCTCAACCACGATTCAGTGACGACGCGAATTAGAGGAGACAACGTGCTCATAGGAGTGCCGAAAGAATCACGGGCTGGCGAGACCCTCGTCGCCGCGACGCCAGACACGGTGGGCAAGCTCGTCAGACTCGGCTACGAGGTATGCGTCGAGGCGGGCGCCGGTGAACGATCGAGTTATCCCGATGAACAGTATCGCGCTGCCGGCGCGCAGATCGTCGACGCCCAGGGCGTGTGGGCGGCTGACATCATCACCACCCTCGATACGCCCAGCGAGGCCAAGCTTCTCAACATTCGACGCGGGGCCACCCTCATCGCCAGAATGGACCCGGCCGCTCATCCCGAGGTGATCGAACGGCTCGCCACGATGGGCGTCACGTCGATCGCCATGGATGCGGTTCCCCGGATCTCACGAGCCCAGTCGATAGACGTCCTTTCCTCAATGGCGAACGTTGCCGGGTATCGAGCCGTCGTGGAGGCGGCCAGTGCATTCGGGCGCCTTTTCACCGGCCAGATGACCGCCGCGGGCAAGGTTCCCCCCGCCAATGTCTACGTTATCGGGGCGGGTGTAGCGGGCCTTGCCGCGATTGGAACGGCGAGTTCGCTCGGCGCCGTGGTCAAGGGAACCGACGTTCGCCCCGAAACAGCCGATCAAGTCAAATCCTTGGGCGGTCAGTTCGTCGAGATTCCGGTTAGCCAAGAATCGTCCGATGGCTACGCGCAGGCGATGAGCACCGATCAAGAGATCGTGGCCAGGGAAATTTATGCGCGCGAAGCGGTGGCATCTGACATCGTCATCACCACCGCCTTGATTCCCGGAAGGCCTGCTCCGCTTCTTATCACCGCCGACGTCGTGGCCGCGATGAAGCCGGGATCGGTTATCGTCGATCTCGGGGCAGCCAACGGAGGCAATTGTGAGCTCACAGTTCCCGGCAAAGTGATCGTGACCGACAACGGGGTGACGATCATTGGCTACACCGATTTAGCCGGCCGTTTGCCCGGGCAGGCCTCGCAGCTCTACGGGCAGAACATCGTCAACTTCTTCAAGCTGGCCACGCCGGGCAACGATGGCACTCTGACCTTGGACATGGACGACGACGTCGTGCGCGCCATGACCGTCACGCTCCATGGAATCGTCATGTGGCCGCCGCCCCCGATCAAGGTTTCGG
>CAUSGP010000251.1:0-3190 GCA_963531075.1 uncultured Actinomycetaceae bacterium
GCTCGGGCACGTCCAGCAGATCGGCCGGCACCAGGCGCCCGTAGGCGACCACGACGGCGACATCTGCCCTGAGTCCGCGCACCCAGTCGCGCACGTCGTCGGTCTGCTCGCCCTTGAGGGTGTGCGCCAACGATTCGTGGAGAATCTGATTGACCAATGTGGATTTTCCGGATCCCGACACTCCCGTCACAGCCGTCACAACCGACAGTGGGAAAGAGACGTCGATCCCCTTGAGGTTGTTCTCCCTCGCCCCTTTGACGACCACCGCTCGCTTCGGATTCACGGGTCGACGTTCGCGAGGGACTTCTATCTTGCGTTTCCCCGCGAGATACTGCCCGGTCAATGAATTCTCGCATTCGCTTAATCCGGCGCCCGGGCCCGAGTAGACGACCTCGCCGCCAAGGGCTCCCGCCCCCGGACCAATGTCCACCACCCAGTCCGCCGTGCGAATCGTGTCCTCGTCGTGTTCGACGACAATGAGCGTATTGCCGATGTCACGCAATCGTGTGAGCGTGCCGATGAGCCTCTCGTTATCCCTTTGGTGGAGGCCGATCGACGGCTCATCGAGAACATAGAGGACTCCGGCCAGGCCCGCGCCGATCTGGGTTGCGAGTCGAATGCGCTGGGCTTCCCCGCCCGAAAGTGTCGATGCGCCGCGCGAGAGGCTCAGATACGTCAGTCCGACGTCGACCAAAAAACCCAAACGGGCTTTCACCTCTTTGAGGACCTGCTCGGCGATCTTCGCCTGACGCGAATCGAGCTCAACGGTGTCGACGAACTTCTTGGCCTCGTCAATCGAGAGCCGGCAAACATCGTCGATATTCTTCCCGTCGATGCGCACCGCCAAAACTTCGGGCCGCAAGCGCGCTCCCCCACACGCCTCACAAGCCACCTCGCGCATATAGCCTTCGTAGCGGTTGCGCGACCAGTCCGAGTCCGTCTCTCCATGCTTGCGCTTGACATAGGCGATGACCCCTTCGAACCCCGTGCCGTAGGTGCGTTCCTTCCCCCACCGATTGCGGTAGGTCACTCGGACCTTATAGTCTTTGCCGCGCAGAATGGCATTTTTGGCTTTCGAGGGAAGCTTCCGCCACGGCGTGTCGACGTCGAAACCCAGATCTTCACCGAGGGCCTCAAGCTGGCGGGTGAAGAAGTCCTGATGGATCGTCCACGGAGCTACCGCGCCTTCCCGCAAAGTCAACGACTCATCCGGGATGACGAGTTCCGGATCCACCTGCAGATGGGAGCCGATGCCATCGCATGAGGGGCATGCGCCGTAGGGAGCGTTAAAGGAGAATGTACGCGGTTCGATTTCCTCGATCCCCAACTCATGCTCGTTCGGGCATGAACGCTTCTCCGAATACCTCCGTTCGCGCGCAGGATCGTCGGCGGGGGCATCGACCTTTTCAATGGTGACGAGACCACCCGCCAACCGCAGGGCCGTTTCGACCGAATCGTTCAGACGCGAACCGATTCCGTCCCGGATGACGAGCCGATCGACGACCACGTCGATGTCGTGCTTGATGTTCTTCTCCAGCTTCGGCGGATCGTCCAGACGGATGACTTCACCATCGACCCGGGCTCGTGAAAAGCCTTCCGAGGCGAGCTGCGAGAAAAGCTCGACGTATTCGCCCTTGCGCCCGCGGGCTACCGGAGCGAGCACCTGGAAACGGGTTCCTTCGGGCAGCGCCATGACGCCGTCGGTAATCTGCTCTGCGCTTTGGGCGCGTATCTGCTCGCCGCACTCGGGACAGTACTGGATTCCCGCGCGAGCGAAAAGCAAACGCAGATAGTCGTATATCTCGGTGACCGTTCCAACAGTCGAGCGAGGATTGTGATTCGTGGACTTTTGATCGATCGAAACAGCCGGGGAAAGCCCCTCGATGAAATCGACGTCGGGCTTGTCCATCCTTCCCAAGAACATGCGGGCATAGGAGCTGAGGGATTCGATGTACCTGCGCTGCCCTTCGGCGAAAATGGTGTCAAAGGCCAGAGACGACTTCCCAGACCCCGAAAGCCCCGTGAATACGACCATTTTGTCTCGGGGGATGCTGAGGTCGACGTTCTTGAGGTTGTGTTCACGTGCGCCCTGGATGCGGATCTCGTCAATCACCAGGCAATTGTATCCCGGTAAAACATCTGTTCGAAGTAAGGCGATCGTGAGATTGCCTACCACGTCAAATTTATCGCGTGTCACCGATTCGTGAAGAAGCCGTCCGTCCCCGAAGATTTCGTGTCGCAAATTCTCGAAAATTCGTGCCGTCGTTTCTCGAAAACAGTCACGTGCCAGAACAGACGCGTGCCCGTTGCCCGCAGTTCGCAAAAGAAGGCTAGGCCAATTGAGAAAAATTGCCGCATGCGCATGGAGGCGGTGGCTCACGCATTGGAAGCGGCTCTCACCGAGGTTCAATGGCTAGAATTGGCACCATGGCTATCATTGCAATCGAATACACATACGACGTGGCACAGAGCGAACTCATCGCCGAGCATCGGCCGACACACCGGGCGCATCTTCGAGACCTTCACGATGCCGGCCCCGTCCTGACGTTTGGGCCGCTGGGCGATGACAGCGCCCTTATTTTGGTTGAGGCGGATTCCCCCGAAGCGGGGCTCAATGTGCTGACGGGCGATCCTTTCCTCGCTTTGGGCGTCATCAAAAACCGCAGTGCTCGCGTCTGGAATCCCGCTGTCAATCCTTGGGCATGAGCCGCAGACCCTCAAGGTTTTCAAGGCTGAAGATCGATCCCTTCGTCGTGGGAATCATCCTTGCGATGGCACTCGGGCTCGCGCTGCCCATCCCCGTCAAGGGGCGGGAAATCCTCTC
Organism: uncultured Actinomycetaceae bacterium; assembly: GCA_963531075.1. GTDB lineage: Bacteria > Actinomycetota > Actinomycetes > Actinomycetales > Actinomycetaceae > Peptidiphaga. Next base: position 2,825 of record CAUSGP010000251.1, read on the forward strand.
GTTAGGGGCAGATCTTTCGGTTTGCCTCGTTTTCTTTGTCTATGGGATGCGTCTGCGCACCAATGAGGTGCTCGCAGGCCTGACGAATATTAAGCTTCAGCTCACGGTTCTGGTCGCAACCTATGTAGCGTTCCCAGTTTTCGGTTTTCTCATGTCCGAGGCCCTCGAACCGGTGTGGAGCCATGGATTTGCCACGGGTTTCTTGTATCTGGCGATACTGCCCTCGACGATTCAATCGTCGGTGACCTTTGTTTCGATTGCTCGGGGCGATGTCGCGGCAGCCGTATGCTCAGCCACGATCTCGAATATCCTTGGTATGTTCGTCACGCCGTTCCTCGTTTTTCTGATGCTTGACATCAACGGTGC
>CAUSGP010000252.1:0-3170 GCA_963531075.1 uncultured Actinomycetaceae bacterium
GATCCGATCTTCTCGAAGGACATCGAGACCGATCCGCCTTCCTCGATCTTCGACGCCGGCCTGACCAAGGTCATCGGCAACCAGGTGAAGGTCGTTTCCTGGTACGACAACGAGTGGGGCTACTCCAACCGCCTCGTCGACCTCACCAAGCTTGTAGGCTCGAAGCTCTGACGTTGATGAATTGACAGGATGCCCGCACACGCCGAGACGTGCGCGGGCATCCGTGCGTAGAAAGGAACACCATGAGAACCATCGATACGCTCGGCGATCTCGCCGGCAAGAAGGTTTTCGTTCGCTCGGACTTCAACGTCCCGCTTGACGAGAACCGCGACATCACAGATGACGGCCGCATTCGCGCCGCCCTGCCCACGCTTAAGCGGCTCATCGACGCCGACGCTCGCGTTGTCGTCGCCGCGCACCTGGGCCGCCCCAAGGGCCAGGTCAAGCCCGAGTTCTCCCTCGCTCCCGTAGCCGCGCGTCTTTCGGAGCTCCTCGGAGTCGACGTCCCACTTGCCTCCGACACCGTCGGTTCCGACGCCCACGCCAAGGTCGATGCGCTGAAAGACGGCCAGATCGTTCTCCTCGAAAACGTCCGTTTCGACAAGCGCGAAGATTCAAAGGTTGACGCAGAGCGCGAAGAGCTTGCCAAAGAGTACGCCAAGCTGGCCGACGTTTTCGTCTCCGACGGTTTCGGCGTCGTGCACCGCAAGCAGGCCTCCGTCTACGACATCGCCAAGCTCGTCCCGTCAGCTGCAGGAGAGCTCGTTTTCAAGGAAATTGACTCTCTTTCGCGCGCCACAAAGAACCCCGAGCGTCCTTATACCGTGGTGCTCGGAGGCTCGAAGGTCTCCGACAAGCTCGGCGTCATCGAAAACCTTCTCGACAAGGCTGACCGGCTCCTCATTGGCGGGGGAATGGCCTATACCTTCCTGCTCGCTGAGGGACACGAGGTCGGAACATCGCTACGCGAGGATGATCAAATTGCCACGGCCGCGGAATACCTTAAGAAGGCCAAGGAGAACGGCGTCGAACTGCTCATTCCGGTCGACACCGTCGTGGCACCTAAGTTTGCTGCCGACGCCCCCTCGACCGTCGTAGCCTCCAGCGCCATTCCGGCCGATCAGATGGGCCTCGACATCGGCCCGAAGACGGCCAAGGCCTACGCCGACGCGATCGCGGATTCGAAGACGATCGTCTGGAACGGCCCCATGGGCGTTTTCGAGTTCGAGGCATTTTCCGCGGGCACGCGCGCCATCGCGCAGGCCATGCAAGACGCCGAAGGCTTTACGATCGTCGGCGGCGGCGATTCGGCCGCCGCCGTCCGCAACCTCGGCTTCGACGAGTCGAAGTTTTCCCATATTTCCACCGGCGGCGGCGCCTCCCTTGAGTTTCTTGAGGGCAAGGTGCTCCCGGGCATCGCAGTTTTGGAGGACTGATGGCACGCACACCCATTATGGCGGGCAATTGGAAGATGAACCTCGACCATCTCGAGGCCAATCAGCTCGTTCAAAAGCTCGCGTGGGCTCGAGGAGACCTTGACCACGACTACGCCAAGGTTGAGGTGGCCGTGATCCCGCCGTTCACGGACCTTCGCACGGTCCAAACCGTCGTCGACTCTGAAGAGTTGAAGATCAAATACGGCGCTCAAGACGTCTCGACCCACGATAACGGTGCATACACCGGCGAAATTTCCACCGACATGCTCGTCAAGCTCGGCTGTACTTATGTCGTGGTCGGCCATTCGGAGCGCCGCGAATACCACGGCGAGTCGAACGAGCTCATCGGCGCCAAGGCGAAGAAAGCTCTCGAGGCTGGTCTGACCCCGATCATCTGTTGCGGCGAAGCGCTGGAAGTGCGCAAGGAAGGCCGTCAGGTCGAGTATGTCGTCGGACAGATTGATGCGATGTTCGCCAAGCTGAGCGCGAAGGACGTCGCTTCTTCCATCGTCGCCTACGAGCCGATTTGGGCCATTGGCACGGGCGAGGTCGCCACGCCGGAGGATGCGCAAGAGGTTTGCGGAGCTATCCGCCGGAGGATCGCCGAGCTCTACGACGATTCCGTCGCTGACGCCGTGCGAATTCAATACGGCGGATCGGTGAAATCCTCGAACGTCGTCGAGATCATGGCCCAGCCCGACGTTGACGGCGCACTCGTCGGCGGGGCGAGCCTCAAGGCTGACGAATTCGCGAAGATCGTGACCTACTACAAGTGACGCATTGCGGGTGATGCACTACAAGGTGCACTGCGGGTGGTGCGTTGTGAGCGACGTGCTCTACGAGTGACGCGCCGCGTTGCAAATGACGGACGCGGGCGCGGGCAGCCGCTTCATTGCGGTGCCTGCGCCCGGCATCTATGCTTGTACAGGCATGTCTCGCGCCCGCGAGGCGTTGGAAGGAAACGTTGTGAAAACTCTCCTCATTGTCTGTGAGGTTTTGCTCGTCATCACGAGCATTCTGCTCGTCTTGTCGATTCTGCTCCACAAGGGCAAAGGCGGCGGCATATCCGACATGTTCGGCGGCGGCATTTCGACTTCGATGCGTTCGTCGGGAGTGGCCGAACGCAACCTCAACCGTATTACCGTTGGCGTGGCCCTCATATGGAGCGTGATGATCATCCTCATCGGGCTCATCGTAAAATTCGGCCTATAGCACATGGAAAAGTGCCTCGGCGCAATAAAGCGACCAGATTTTTGAGGTCTATATTGCACCGAGGCACTTTTTATATGCCCTTCGGCGGCCGCTCAGATGCCGCCCAGCCGCCGGCCGTTTGACCACCCAAGTCTGCGCTTGAGCGCTTTCTTGTCAGTTCCGGCCAGTTTTCACTCGCCGGAGGAGGGCACGTCGCACTTTGACCGTTGCCGAGCAGATGCGGCCAGTTTCATTCGCCGGGGCAGAGCACCCTTTCAAGACCGTACTTGAGTACCTCCTCGTAAGCGGTGTCGGGAGTCATTTCTCGAAGCTCTTCGATCATCTTCGATTCCATTGTTCGCATCGGCAGATTGATCCGCTGGACTTCGCGCCCCGGGCGCACCATATCGCCAAAATCGGAACCGATCGGTCTGTCCAGGCGAAGCTCACCCGAGGAACGGAACATTGACACCCCGTCAATGGCGCTCCCTCTCGTATGTTCAATATCGACCGGAACTTCGAGCCGCAGAGCCAGCCATGCCG
>CAUSGP010000253.1:0-3162 GCA_963531075.1 uncultured Actinomycetaceae bacterium
TGCCGAATTTCGTATCCTATGCTCCTGAGCGAAAAGGCCAGCACATCGGGGCCGCCGGCAAAGGTGTCGGAGGCACCGGCCAGCCACGCCTGACTTCCCAATAGACTCATATTAACTTCCGTTTCCTTTCAGACGTTCCGGAGCTTCATCTGGGACTCTGCCCGGGGCTCGACCGGCGAAATTCTGCTCCCGGGCGTTCAGCCGGAGAAGCGCTCGACTTGCCTTCGGGATCGACTATCACGGTCTGACCGGCGCGGAAATTCCCGACGTCAAGCACGGCCGCAGGGTCGAGCGCCCGGCGAACAAGGGCCAAGGCGATCGGACCGTCGTCGGGATGGCGGATAGCGCTGGTGACCACACCGACATTTCGTCCGCCACTCATCACGGGGTCGCCGCTCTCAGGAAGCTCATCGATCGGCCCTTCGAGGAAAAGCTCGACACATCTACGCGGAGGCCGGCCGAGGTTGACCAGCTTGGCAACCGTTTCCTGGCCGCGATAGCAGCCCTTATCGAGGTGTACGGCGGTGCGGAGCCAGTCAAGCTCGTGAGGCAATGCGCGTTCAACCATCTCGCAAGCCACGCGCGGCCTCCATCCGGCGATGCGCGCAGCCTCCCACGCCAGCATTCCCACGGGAGACGCGTCGGCACGCTCTAGAGCAGCCCGCAGCTGCCCACTTCGCTCAGCTTCGACAACTCCGATCACACGCCGCCATCCGCGGGCCGGGTGTTCGACGTCGCGCGCGGTGTAGGTGGCCCCTCCTTCGCTCACGCCTGGCCAAGGATCCCGCCACACGAAAAGCGCCGCCTCCTCGAGGGCGGCGACAGCGGGAGAGGAAACAGATGCGGCGCCAGACAATTCGGATGCGGCGGGAGCAGAGGGCGATGAATCAGAAGCCGCAACGGGAAAGTCAAAGGCGCCAATCGTGAGCAGGTCCGCGCGTTGTTCGACTTCCACTCGCATGGTGAAAACCATCGAATTTAGAAACTCAACCCAGCGCTCGCCATATCCGCGGTCGGTCACAAGCCAAGTCACATCGCCGTCATCGTAAACGAAGGCGCCGTTCTCGATATGCCCGGACGGGCTGAAAAGAAGCGCCTCCGTCGACGTTCCCGGAGCAATGTCCGCGAGCGCCTGACTCACGAGTGAATGGAGCCAGCGGCGCCTATCCACACCGCGCACGGTGACCACGTCAAGGCCCATGTTCACGTACCCTTGGCCTTCGGTCAGCAGCCTCCACTCCCGGGACGGCTCGCCGTAATGGGCGGGCACATGGACGTCGATTCCGTCGGTCGGCATAGTGCCGCCGACGCCGAACTCCTTCTCCACCGGCATATCCCCTTCCGCCGCGAGCTCGCGCGACGCACGCTCTTGCGCACGCTTTTCCGAAGCATACTGGGGCGGGCTCCCTTGCGACGCGCGCCCTTCCTGCGCACTCGAATCCGCTGCGCTCATGCCACCTCGCTTCGAGACAACCTCCCGGCCATGTATGAGCGCATCTCATGGCCGAAGGCCGCAATATCGTAGGCGTAGAACAGATCGGATTGAACGAGGCCGGCAACTGCCTTCGCGCTTTCGAAGGCCGAGGCCGTGGGCACGCCCGCTATCGCGTCCGCTGCCAATTGCAGGCGGGGACCTTCGATGAGGCCAGCCCAAGTGACCGCATGACCCGCAGGGTTGGCGCTCACCGCCTCCACCACCGTTGCGTCCCCGTGCTTTTCAGCCCCATAGCGCATCCTTTGTCAGGCGAGAGTAGGCGCTCGACCCTCGCTCCTCACGATCGACCGCTTCGGCGCCCTCGTTGGCCAACCACACTCGGGACTCGACGTGCAGGTATGGCCCGCCGTCGTCGTTGTCGATCGTCATCTCATGGACGTAGGCGGAAGCTTCGATACCTTCGTATTCAAGTATTCCCGCGCCCTTCCAAACGCCGACGAGCCAGGCCAAGGGATACGTTTCGGGGGCGAGGCCCTCTGGGATCTGGAACACCATGGTTCCAGGCTACGAGAATGCGAAGGTTAGAGCATAGACGATGACGCCAAGAGCGCAATGCGGAACCACCGCAAACACAGCTGCCGCGGGCTTCGTCATCTCGACCCTTCCGCGAAGGGCGCCGTCCGTCAATCCCGCCATCAGGCCGAAAGCCAAGGAAACCACCGTGAGCCAGGTCAAAATGCGCGTATCGAAGCCGAGGTCCGTAACGAGCACGTAGATCGCTCCGCCGAGGAACGCGTATGCGAAATCGCGCAAAATGAGGATTCCCGTGCTTTTGCTCGAGGTTTCGGAGGCGGAGACATACCTTCCCAGATTCCCGATGAGTAGGCATATACTCGCCAGAACGACGGCTCCAACTTCGTAGCTGTGCAAAAGCACCGGCCAAAAGCCGGACGCAATTACGAGGAGAGAACCCAGAAAAGTGGCCGATACGCTCTTTAAAAGGTTCTCGCGGCCGTCTTTGCGCAGCATTTCGGCTATGAAGCACAGGAAAACGGCTGCGGCAGCCACGAAGGCGAGATTCTTGGGGTTCAAAGCGGCCGCACACAGGGAACGGGCGGGTACGTGGTGAAGTACTCTACGGGCGAGTCCAGGGTTGCCCAGACGAGCTGCTGCGGGCCATCCTGCGACGACGACGGCCGCCAAAAGCGCCATGGCGATCAGGCCAGGAATGACCGGCGGCGCCACGAGCGCCCCGTCGTGACATGCACCAAGCCCCGCCGTTCCGCAGTTTCCATTGGGGCAGCTTGCCGCGCAAGGCCCTCGTTCGTAGAGGACCACCGCGATGATCCCCGACACCCCCAGAGCAAGAGCGGCGCAAAACGACACGACGATGGCCGTCACCACGGGCCTAAAAGGCTCCGCCGGGCGCCGCGAAACGGCGTCCTCGGGGCTCTCCTGCGGAACGGAACTCGCGCCGCCACCCGAGACTCGTGCCTTCTTGGCCCGTTCTGCCGCAGCATAGGGGCTTGACGCCACAGTTGGATCGTCGGGGTTGCTCGATTCGCTCATATTCGAATTCTTGCACGTTACGGCTCTCGACGTGGAACCACGCACGCATTGATTTCTTTCGCCAAGCGGCACGTTTTGTCGCTCGGCCCGACACGCGTCTGACCGATCAGGTCCGCCCGCATCACTAGCTAAATCCACCCCCTTTTCGCCGGCCGGGT
>CAUSGP010000254.1:0-3158 GCA_963531075.1 uncultured Actinomycetaceae bacterium
CCATAGGTTGGCTGGTCGAAGCCTTGGCCCGACGAGAAATCGAACCCCGAACCGGGCATCGCCTGGCTCGGCATCGCCTGACCAAACGCCTGGTTATCCTGAAGTTGAGACCCGAGCGAAGGCTGCCCAAACCCCGCTTGCTCCGGCAGCGATTGATTCGGGCTCGACTGGCTTGACGGAGCCTGAAAACCGGGATCGCCATACCGGGGAAAACCGGGTTGAGCTCCTAAATCGTGTCTTTCCGTCGGCTGGTAAGAGCTCTGCGACGACGGGGACGAAGGGGCCGACGGCGGATTATTTCCAGGGCTGCCCGAACCCGCCTGCGGGGCGAATGGACTCGCAGGCGGCTGCTCTTTGCCAGGAAAACCAGAGCTCGGCGCAGAGTAGGCCGACGGCGTGGAAAAGGCGCTCTGGCCGGAGTGGACATTCGCCCGCCCAGCTGGGCCGGCAGCAAAAGGTTGGCCGCCGTCAACCGAAGCTTGGCGTCGATACGACGTCTCTTGCGTGAAAGGCGACTCCGACGAGAAGGAAGAATTTTGCGTAAAAGAGGGGTCTCGCGTGAAAGGAGACTCCTGTGCGAACGGAGTTTGCCGCCCGGTTCCATCGCCCGGCACAGAAGCGGCGGGAGCAAATCCTCCTGCTGAAGGCGCGGAACCCGCAGAAGCGAATCGGGGACGTTGCCGCTCCCCTTCGACGCCACGGTCAGCGCCGTCGCCTCCGGCATTCCAAACAGAATCGCGCGGTTGCTGGGCCCCAAAGCCCGGGCTCGCCGCCGGGCCTCTACCGGCTTCAGCCCTCCTCCGCGAAGAACGCCGCGGCAAGCCGGAACTCGTCTCGTAGGAGGCCGCAGAACCTGTGGAAGCGGCCTCGGAGAAGAGGCGATCCTCTTTGCCGGTGCCCCTCGCCATCGACCTGCTTGGCGAGCCATTTCCAGCCTCAGGGTCCCTGTGGGCGGGTTTCCTCGGTTCGCCGAATGAGTCATCTCCCGCTGACGGCTCAGCAGTATCGGAAGGTGAGGAAGCAGACGGAAGAAGAGTGGCATCGACATCGACGTCGTCCACCCAGAAGTTCCAACCTACGGGTGCCGGCCCCCAGGAAGGATCGGGTCTCCAGCCTTCGGGAGGAGTCCATCCGGCGGGCGCCGGCGGCCAATTCGGCGGCGGATTGAATTTTTTGGACATGAGCAACACTCCTGTGGTGCGTGGAACGACAACGCCATTGTCGCACGCAGGCCCCCACCTGACGCCACCCGCGTTCACCGTGCGAAATGCCTCAAGTTCACCTCACTCTCTTCAGGAGCACTCGACACGGCGCATGTCTCCATCGCATCGACGCCCCTAGAAATCTCGAATCTCTAGCAAAATACAACAGTGTTGCTCACATCCATTTCCTCCCGAGAGCTCACACTATTCAGACTTGGTAAAACATGCCATTCGAGCGTTCCTTGCCTTCAAGCATCATCGACTCGCAGGGAACCTCAGAAAAGCTCCGCAAGACGTTCTTCCGACGTCACCGCCTCCGAGAGTTGCCAAAACGGCGTCTTCGCGCCGCGATCGACCACGATTCTCTGGGAGGTGTCGAAACGCCCGGCGCCGAAAGCTGCGCTCCTTCCCCGCTGCGTCCTGCACTCTCGCTCACCTTGTTAGGGCTCTGCATGACGAGCAGACCTTCGACGTCAAGAGGCATTCGATCGTGGCCAAGCGAGAGAATCGCATATCGCTGCTCCGATCTGACCGGGTATATGAGCAGTGCCCTGCCCGCGCCCAGGTTCTCTGCGATGAGCTCCCATACTTGGTCTCTTACTCGTGCGGAGAGATGGCCGGGGATCATCCAGTCGATCCTCGTCCCGTGGTTCTGAAAAGGCTCGCTTATGGCGACGTTCGTCATCGGCGCGTTTCCGGCGTTCGCTGCCTACATGCTTCACTGGTGTTTCAAGAAAATGAAGATTCCGTCGCCGTTGTCGGTCAAAGGCGCGATGAGTTGGGGCGCGTCGGCCGGCGGGCTCGGACACAGGATCGCGCCTGGGGCGTCGGGGTGGTGCCGTCGGTGGAGGTATTGCCGGGCGCATGCAGTCCAAGGGCCTTGAAGAAGATCCGGGCGAGCGCGACCGGGGCCGTCAAAGACCGCCTAGCCGAGTCCCGACAGTACAAGCCGCGCCGGCCCACGATCGACCCGTCACGTGAGTATTCCACATCCCGGCATGCCGTAGGTTGGGACTCTCCCTTGTTCACCAAGTCGGCGCACGCCCGAGCTGTCGTACGGGCCGCACAGATGTACGAGTGGTCCCGCTACCTAGGACAAGAGGCCATCGCTAAAACCCGGGAGATCGAGATCAACGTCGAACCCGGCGAACACTGGACCGTCGGGAAAGTCATCGACGAGTACAGACTCGTAGTCGTCACCGCGATGATCAATGACCGCCGCAACGTGGAGCAGACGCAATTGTGGGAGCGTATGGCCGAAAACGATCGCGCGTTCCACGGCGAAAACTGGGGCGAGAAGTTCAGAATCAACAAGAAAGGCGAGCCTGACGTCTATTTCGAGCAGATTTTTGAGACCTACTGCAACCGGCACCGCTACGGCGTCCTCTTGTAAACCGCGCATCCCGCGCGTTGAGCGGGCGTGAGGCTCGCAGACTGTTGCCGTTTTTGGCGGAAGAGTTTTTCCGTACTGGAAGGCCGCGGACAGCACCGGCTGGGCCGTTTTGCCGCGTGAAGGGCGGTTCTCTTCCGTCTCAGGGGCGTTCACACCGCTGGGGTCGGCCACTGCGTGGACGAAGAGTCTGGTTGTGCGCTGTTTTTCTTCCATTGGGTTTGCCGCCTCCGGCGGCGGGGCGGCTTGTCGCCTCTTGCCTGGCTGGGCTCAATTGGGCCACAATGGAAGTCAGCTAGGCGGTTGCGGTCCGCCTAGCTGACTGTGAGTCGTCACTTAAGCAGTGCTATGAGCGCTGCCAGAGCGACGATGGCAAGGGTAAAAGCCTGGAACTGCGTGACTCTAAGCAATGAGCGCAGTATCCGGGCTTTTTCCTTGCCTGACAAGGATGTCTTCCTCATCGTTCTCACCTCCTTCCTGGACTCGAAGCCTTGGCAGGGTTGAAGGTGAAAGGTTTGGTCCAGCTCGAAGGAGCCGGTCCCGATTCTACCCGCAGCCAGAGGCCC
>CAUSGP010000255.1:0-3108 GCA_963531075.1 uncultured Actinomycetaceae bacterium
CTGTGCCCGAGTTGCCCGCTGCGGCGGTGACGACGATGCCCGAATCGGCCATGTTATCGGCCCCCACGGCCGTCGGATAATTCGGCCACGACATAAAAGAAGACCCGATGGAAATATTGACGACGTCCATGCCGTCTTTAGCGGCCTGCTCCATCGCCTGAAGCATGATGTCTGTATCCGTAGAGCCCTCGCATCCAAAGACTCTGTATGCGCCGAGCCGCGCATCCGGGGCGACGCCCTGAATCTTTTTAGCGGTGTCGTTGCCGGCGGCGATGCTGGCCACATGAGTCCCATGCCCGCCGCAGTCATCGGGAACCGAGTCCGGAACCGGATTGGGATCATAACCGGCAGACGTGGTGTCCGTATTGTATTTGTCGCCGACGAAGTCATATCCGGCAATCACTTTAGCCGTGGGGAAGGTTGAGGATCCGGGTTTTCCTGAACCGCCGAAAGCAGGATGATCGATATCGATGCCCGTGTCGATGATTCCGATCTTCACACCCTTACCCGTCAAACCTAGCTCGTTTCTTGCATAGGAGACGCCGGTTAGATTGCCTGCCGTGTGAAGGTCTGGTTTGGCGCTCTTCTGGTCTGGTTCTTTCGGGCGGTCTACGGTGAGAACAGGAAAGATAGCCTTGACGTTCTTAGCCTTTGCAAGCTCATTGACATGCTTGTCGTCGGCTTTGACGGTCACTCCGTTCCACACTTTCGAATAGGAGTCTGTGACTTTCACCCCTTTAGGGACAGCCTGGCTGAGAGCTTTGTGCTGTGCGGATATCGTCTTTGCCGATCCGCCCTTCGAAGAGGGTTTCTCCGATAATTGGACGAACCACTTGCCGGTGGGTGAGGATGAACTTTTGATTTTTTGTCGAAGAGTGCTTGAATTTGGAGTGTTTGACGGCGCTTTCGGTGAATCAGCATGTACTGGAGGCGATATGACGCTGATTGCGATTCCCATGGCGCTTATAAAGGATAGAGTTCGCACACGTTGGTGAAGATATTTCATGGATTTATCCCTTCGTTGATGGGTCCTATTGGTGAGTAACGGTTACCCATGTGTTAATTATCGACTGAGCTGTTCCCGAAATCAACGATATTTTCACAAAAGGAACTGCGGCCTTCTTTTGGAGTCGTGGCACATGCTTTTGGAGCCGCAGCCCGTGCTTCCTCCTCGTTATGTCCGTGGATGGACACCTTTGTCGATCTATTCGACGTTCTTCACCTACTGAGATGTGGCTTTATTCAGGAATAGCTTCATCTACCAATGCGTAGGTCGCCATCGGCGCGTTACTCTTAATGCATGTCTATGAATCCGCGTTCTGCTCTCGATCGTTTGATCGGCGCGTTGGAAGCCTTTCATCTCGCTGCTTCGACCGCGCAGGATCCGAATGCGCCCAGTGTGGCAGAGGCGGCAGATGCTCTCGCCGATGCCTACATCGTTTATGACGACGTCGTTTTCACTCGTTTTGGGGTCGAAGCTCCTCTCGACATATACGGTGACGACGACGAATACGAAGACGATCTGGAAGACGACGATTACGACGACTTCGATCTGGATGATGACGAAGAAGCCGATTTCGACGAGAATGAAGACCAGATAGACGAAAATCTAGAGGAAGACGATCTCGAGGACGACCTTGATGATGAGGATGGTCTTGATGAAGACGAGTCTGAAAGCGTTGAGTACGACGAAGACCTTGACGACGCGGAAGACTACGAAGAAGAATCGCGCGGTTGACGCAGCGTCGTGATCGCGCGTTGTGAAAACGGTCAAATGGGCGCCGTGCCAGAAGATACCTGGCCGTTTCCTCTTCGTGCTTTACTAATCGCTGATATCGGCGAGTGCTTCTGAAACAAGCTCGGGAAGTGGCTTGCAGCGGGAAACGGTGGCTTGAAGTTGGGCCGAGGTTCGCGCGCCGACAATCGCTGCCGTAACGCCCGGGCGGCCGATAACCCATGAGAGGGCGATATCGGCAGGCGTGCGTCCGAGCCCGTCGGCGGCTTTGGCGACCGCTTCGACGATGCGGCGTGCCCGTTCACCAAGATACGGTTCGACGAATGCTGCGAGGTGTTCTGAAGCCGCGCGCGACGTCGGCGGGATCGAATGTCGGTATTTTCCCGTCAGGACGCCGCGTCCCAAGGGAGACGAGGCGAGAACCCCCAGCCCCCGGTGAGAAGCCATGGGAATGATTTCCGCTTCAACATCTCTGCACACCAACGAGTATTCGCGCTCGACGGCTGTGATGAGGGGCAGGCCCGCCGCTCGCAGTTTCTCTGTGAGAATTGCCGCGCGCCACGATGTGTACTCTTGAACGCCCACATATCTGACGATCCCGCGGTCGATCAGCCACCCGAGGGCCGAAGCGGTCTCTTCGTCAGGAGCCAGGGGATCGGGGCAGGCTACGAGCAATAGATCGATGTAGCTTGTGCCAAGGCGCTCGAGCGAAGCACGGACCGAATCGAGGAGTGGGCCGCGGCCCGCGCCGAATCTCATACCGCCAGGGCCCGGGACGAAGCCTGCACGCGTGCACAGCACGACGGATTCCCGGTCTACGACGGATTCGAGAAGTTCGCCGACGCAGGACTCGGCGGCGCCGTGCCCGAAAGCGGGCGATGTGTCGATGAGATTGCCTCCCGAATCGAGAATCGTTTCCAGTTGGCCTTTGGCCTCCTTGATGTCCGTATCGCGTCCCCAGGTGAGTGTGCCGAGCCCGATCGTTCCCACGACGAGGCCGCTGGCCCCCACTGTGCGTTCTCTCATAGAGACCAGCCTAGCTTAGCCTGCGGCGTGAACCCCTCAGCCCCGGCCAGTAAGCTGGTCCAATGGGATATTTTGAAGCCCTCGTTTTGGGCATAGTCCAAGGGCTTACGGAGTTCCTGCCCATCAGCTCCTCCGCACACATTCGAATCTTCGGCGATCTATTCGGGTGGGGCGATCCCGGAGCCGCCTTCACCGCCGTCATACAGCTGGGAACCGAGGCCGCCGTCATCACGTACTTCGCGAAAGACATCGGCCGGATCATCTCCCGCTGGTTCCGCTCTCTTCCCCTTGCCGGCAGAAATCGCCTTCCCTCCTCCGATCCCGACTCGCGCATGGGGTGGATCGTC
>CAUSGP010000256.1:0-3097 GCA_963531075.1 uncultured Actinomycetaceae bacterium
TCCCGCCGCCATGGGGGCGAAAGTTGGCTGCCCGAACATGACAGTGTGGGTGATCGACGGAGACGGCTCCTTCCAGATGACGAATCAAGAGTTGGCCACCTGCCGCATCGAGGGCCTCAATATTAAGGTGTGCATCATCAACAATTCGTCGCTCGGCATGGTCCGGCAGTGGCAGACACTGTTCTACGGCGAAAGGTATTCGCACACTGACCTCAACACCGGCCACGGCACGGTGCGGGTGCCGGATTTCGTCAAGCTGGCAGATGCCTACGATTGCGCGGCGTGGAGCGTAAGCGAGGGCGACGACGTCGACGCGGCTTTTGCCAAGGCCATGGAGATCGAGGACCGCCCCGTTCTCTTGGAGTTCATCACATCCCCCGACGCCGAGGTGTGGCCGATGGTGCCCGCGGGCGTTTCCAATGACGACATCATCTACGCCCGTTCGTTCCGCCCGGTTACGGACCCGAACGCCGCCTGAGGAGGAGAAATATGAGTACCCGTCACACGTTGTCCGTTCTAGTTGAGAACAAACCTGGCGTGCTCACGCGGGTTGCGGCGCTCTTCGCCCGGCGCGCCTTCAACATCCACTCTCTCGCTGTCGGCGAGACGGAGGATCCGCGCATCTCGCGAATGACCGTCGTGGTTGACGCCGCTGAGCTTCCCATCGAGCAGGTGACCAAGCAGTTGAACAAGCTCATCAACGTTCTGAAGATCGTTGAGCTGGATCCAGCCGCGGCGGTCGAACGCCAACTTTTGCTCGTCAAGGTTTCAGCCAACGATTCTTCGCGCGCCAACGTGCTTCAGATCGTCGATCTGTTCCGAGCTCACGTGGTGGACGTCGTTCCCGATGCGGTCACGATCGAGGCGACCGGGTCCGATTCGAAGGTCGAGGCTTTCCTCACGGCGCTCGAACCTTATGGCATACGCGAAATAGTTCAATCTGGCGCGGTGGCCATCACCCGCGGAGCGCGTTCGCTCTCAGAGCGAGTGGCTGCCGAATTGAACTGACGCTGAGGATAATTGACGGCGACGGCGCGATTTTCGATTCAATCGCCCGAGCCGCAGAAATGCCGGATGCGTGTGAGCGAGCGCGGCCGGCTCTAGTTTCGAACTGTCGCTCATTACCGATCAAGGAGAGTAAACGTGGCTGAAATCTTCCACGATGACGATGCGGACCTGTCGCTTATCCAGTCCAAGAAGGTGGCCATCATCGGCTATGGCTCGCAAGGTCACGCCCACGCGTTGAACTTGCGCGATTCGGGCGTTGAGGTGGTCGTCGGGCTCCGCGAGGGTTCGAAGTCGATTGCCAAGGCTGAGGAGCAGGGCCTTGAGGTCGCTCCCGTCGGCGACGCGGTCGCGCAGGTCGACGTCGTCATGATCCTGGCTCCCGACCAGTCCCAGAGGTCGATTTGGGCCAATGACATCGAGCCGAATCTCAAGCAGGACGCCGCCGTGTTCTTCGCCCACGGTTTCAATATTCATTACGGCTACATCAAGCCAGGCCCAACCCACGACGTCTGCATGGTTGCCCCTAAGGGTCCCGGCCACACCGTTCGCCGTCTTTTCGAGGAGGGGCGTGGCGTGCCCTCGCTCGTATGCGTCGAGCAGGACGCTTCCGGTAAGGCTTTCGAGTTGGCTCTGTCCTATGCCGCGGCCATCGGCGCCGCCCGCGCCGGCGTCATCAAGACGACTTTCCGCGAGGAGACGGAAACCGATTTGTTCGGTGAGCAGTCGGTTCTGTGCGGCGGTGTATCCCAGCTCATCCAGTACGGCTTCGAAACGCTGGTAGAGGCTGGGTATCAGCCTGAGATGGCCTATTTTGAAGTGTGTCACGAGATGAAGCTCATCGTGGATCTCATCAACGAGGGTGGTTTGACGAAGCAGCGCTGGTCGTGCTCGGACACCGCCGAGTACGGTGATTACGTCTCGGGCCCGCGGGTGATCCGCCCCGACGTCAAGGAGCATATGAAGGAAGTTTTGGCCGACATTCAAAATGGTTCCTTCGCCAAGCGTTTCATCGACGATCAAGACGCCGGCGCCCCCGAGTTCCTTGAGTTGCGCGCCAAGGGAATGGCCCATCCCATCGAGAAGACCGGGCAGGAGATCCGCAAGCTCTTCTCGTGGAACACCGCGAATCTTGACAAGGATTACACCGATGGTGAAGCGGCCCGCTGAAAGCGGTTTAGCTGATGCGGGCGCGGAACGTGGCCTGCTTGTTGCGGCTAAGGAAGAGACGCTCAAGGCAACTTAGCCCAAGGTGAGCTGACTGAATACGGCCCGGGCGAGGGGCGGGAATATCAACCGCCTCTCGCCCCTTTTTTGCGACACTTTTCTTCTTTAATGTTTCGAACTGACGTAAAAACCCCGATTTTTCAATGAAATCTGTGCTCGATCTTTGCGACGCGTCAAGCAAGATGAGCTCATGGAGTCTAGAGTGGAAGTGGGAGGCGTTGTCATCCACGAATCGAACAACGGGGAGAACAATGAGTACTGCTGTTATATACAACACCGTCACGGGATTCAGCCGAACTTACGCGGAATGGATCGCGGAGGAACTCGGCGCAGAGCTTTTGCCTTGGCAAGAGGCGAAAAGCAAGAATCTCGCGGGATACGATGTGGTGATCTACGGGGCGGGCGTGCGTATGAGCGCCGTCCGAGGATTCAACGATTTCAGGCGAAAGCTCAAGAATGACGGGCTGTATGGGACGGGCCGTGTCATCGTTTTTGCAACCGGTGGCACGCCCGTGCATCCCGAGCGTAATTGGCGTTCGCCTGCGGCGACCCTGACGAAGGAGGAGCTTGCACGCGGCACATTCCCCTTCTTCTACTTCGAGGGCGGTATCGCCTACGAAGGCCTGAATTGGCGGGAAAAGACGCTTCTCAAGATTTTCTCCAAGCGGGTCCAGGAGCATCGCCATCGTGGCGAGTGGGCTGAGGCTGTGGCCAACGGCATCATCGAAGGGTACGACCATACGGACCGCGAGGCCATCACGCCGCTGGTGGAGGAGGCAAGGCGCATTCTGGCGTCCGAACGGGTTTCCAGCTAACCGGGGATTCCCGTTTAATGGGGCTTCTATCTAGCCATTGGGAAAGCGCG
>CAUSGP010000257.1:0-3089 GCA_963531075.1 uncultured Actinomycetaceae bacterium
CGCCCCCACATGGGACAGGATCGTGAAGCAATCATTGACTACGGTGTAGACGGACAAGCTCGCCCTATGCGGGACGGGGGCGTGAGCTCTCAGAGCCGTCGACCGTCACCGATGACATTCCCGATGGACAGCTGGCTGATCAGCCCGAACGTTGCAAGAGCAAGCCCAACAATGACGGCTAGTTTGGTGGTCTTCCACAGGAGGCGACCGTATGCACGTAAGCCTCGGCCAAGCATGTGGAAAACCCATCGAACAGCAGCCAGAATTGTACTCGAAGCAACCTTGCACCGTTGTCGAATATCCATAAAACATCCCTCCTTGACGGTAAGTTTATCTACTGTCTCCGATGGAAGTAGATGTTTTCAAAGAACGGGACACGTTAACTTGAGGGTGCGGTCAGGTTAAGGGTGTCGGCTTTGCTGTCGGTGTGGCCGTCCTCGTTGAATTTGGGGTTATCTTGGCCATGTTCGGAAGGGATGTCTGATGCCTATGTTGGCTTCGGCCCAGTTTTTTGGGCCGCTCAGTCGTTTAGGACCGCGCCCTGTCCGATGCATACGAGGTTTCCTTGGCTATTAATCGTGAAATTTTCTCTTTAGCGTCCTGGTAGAGAAACCGACGAAGTTTTTTTAGGGCTAAGTGCTGGAACTCTTTTTGGCTGAGTAGCAGGTGCTAGTCTGAGCTTTTGTTCCACCATGTGTGCGCTTATTACCTATGTTGCTTGGGATCGTAGTGATTCGGTGAGTTTGGCAGCGATGTCTGCGTCGCATATCCGTCCGATGATCGTTAAGCCTAGAGGAAGGCCGTAGAGCGAATATGCCGTGAGTTCCTTGAGGAGCCAGTAGAGGCTATTGCCTTCGATGCTCATGTATCGGCCCGTGCCGAAATTAAACACACGGCGGGTGAAGAGGTTTACTTGGTCCAGCTTGGTGTCCGACAGTATATATCCGTTGACCGTATGTTTGGTGATCCGTTGATTCATGTATGCATGGGAATGATTTAGATATCCTTCAATCCCAGGATAGTATAATAATATAGTAGAGTTCCGTGAATTGAAAAGTGCGCTTCATGTCTTTTCTTGCCCTCCTTCTGTTTTGATTAGGCGCTTAATCCGGTTTAGTTTCAACTCATAGTTTTTGGATCATCCCACTCTCGGCGTCAGAACACCAGGCGAACGCCCTGATCCGTCAAGCGCAAATAAGAGTGGAACTCGCCCAAGCCGCAAAAGGAATATTTCAATGCACCTTCTGGTGCTCAGTGCTCTTCGGCGGGGGTGTGCCGCCGCGACCACCCTTACAGTATGGCGAGAATCACAGGAGTCCCAAAATGAGATTCTCAAATTGAAACCCCCTGCACACGCAAAGGCGATACTTCATTGTCTGGGCCGAGTGCAGTCGAAGACACTCTCCCATCGGAGGGTGACAGACAATTGGCTCCGGCGATGCTGGAACGAAGGCCGAAAGCGATTTGTTGGGACGGGCGGTGCTGCCCGCAGCAAAGGTGCGCTTCAGTGTCTCACTCGGAGTGAGACTCCGTTCATACCCCTTCTATCGCGACGAACTTTGCCTCGTCGATACCGCGACGGGCAAGAATTCGGAAGCGAGGAAATGTGGGGGCTGGGCTACGACGAGTCTCTGGAAAGCGCCGCCCGACGCGCAGCGTCAGCCAACGCCTAACAGAAGCAAGGCCCCCGCCTCACGGCGGGGGCCTTGCTTTTTGCTTATTCGAGGCCGACCGGGACACGAGCCCGTCAAGCGCGGCACTGAACCGGTGGACGGTGTAGGCCAACGTTGAGAAACGCCCCCGAAAAGGAATCAGCACGCCGCCTTGGTGCGCCCCCGCGCAAGCCTGACCACGCGTCGGACAGCTAGCTCTCCGAGCACTGCCCAATAGAACCGGCACAGATCATCCATCGACGACAACGCGAGACCCCGTCGCGGGCCTCCGCCAAGAAAACGAAGGGCGCCTCAGATGGACATCAACGTCACAGTCAACGACTCCTACATGAAAGTCGTCTCCCCCTACAACAAAGACTTCGTCGCCAAAGCACGCAGCACCGGCGGACGATGGAACGCCGACCAAAAAGCATGGATCTTCGACGCACGCGACGAAAACCGCGTCCGCCGCCTCCTCATCAACGTCTACGGCACTGACGGCCACGACACAGGCGAAACCGTCACCGTCCGCATCGACGCCGGCAAACACTCGACAGAACAAGAAATCCTCGTCGGAGCAACAGCAATCGTCAAACGCCGCGACCGCGACCAAGACCCATGGACAGCGCCCAATACAGTCATCTTCTCAGGCAGCTTCCACCCCAGCGGGGGATCGAGAAAATACCCAGCCCTCGGCGAAAACGAAGCGATCATCGAAGAGCGAGACGTCCCCCGCGCCGTCGCCGAACACGACGGACTCGACATCGTCGAATCAACGATCGACCGCGAAGCGCTCGCAGCCGAACGCGACCGACTCATGCGACGCATCAAGAAATCAACGCACTCCTGGCCTGAAGAAAGCGTTTCCGCTGCCTCGTGTTGCAGCCGAAGGCGGCGGAAAAGCTTGGCAACCGTCAGCGAATCAATAGGGCCGACAGGCTGTGAGGCTGCTGCTTCCTTCAGCCTTTGGGAGGGATTTGGCTAGTCCATTCGTCCAGCGTTCCATCTGGCCATGACCACGTGACGTTTAGATTCCTTCCCTTTGAACCGGGAAGCGGGATGAACACAAAAGAATGCTCGGCTCCTCCGTCAATCTTTGTCGGAAAACCTTCCTTGACGAGTCTGGCCTGATTGTTACCGATACTTATGTCGACATTAAACATTTGATTGATTGAATCATTAATTATGACATATGTGTTGCCACTGTGATGCTTTAATTTCCATGGTGGCAACTTTTGTTCTTCTTTAGCGTGTGCCAATCGTGCGAGCTCCTCAAGCGCGTGCGCAGACCGGTTAGCGGCATCAGCCGCCTCCTGCGCAGACCCATACGAGTCCTTCCGCGCCTTGCGCGCCTCGTATGCCTGCCAAGCCGCAAGCCCGGCGGCAACAATAGATATACCTGTCACAATCCGCGTTAAGACATCCATGCCTACGATT
>CAUSGP010000258.1:0-3042 GCA_963531075.1 uncultured Actinomycetaceae bacterium
CGACGACGAACTCGCGCTCGATGCAATCGGGTTTCGCCTTGGCCAGCCGTGACGAAGCGAGAATGGCCCGGCGCGCGCGCATCCGATCGCGCCAGTGGGTTTGCGTGGTCTCTTCGGAGAAGAGTTGGATCGTCATGCCGCCACTCCAAGCTCTTTGATCTGGGCGAGGAAGGCTCTCACGTCGGCGTCGGCCGTCTGCGAGTCGACGTCGTAAGCCTCGACGACGCGGCGGACGATCGCTTCGACGCCCATCGCCTCCCCTAGCGACTTCACGACGATCAGCCCGAGCTCGTTGAGCTGGAAATACCGGCCTCGCCTGCCGTCAAAAAGAACCGTGCCCTTCTCCGTTTCAAGAACGGACACTCCGGGCGCCAGCGACAGGCCCTCGTTCGTCGTTTCCTTTTTCTTCTTAGCAAACACTGCGGATCCACCTTTCAGCGGCGACTAGCCTTTTCAGTTCGAAGAGGAACTCGCTGGAGAGCGCCTGCATCGACAATTTCGATTTGAGGGCCTTGGTATCGATGAGGCCCAGGTCTGCGACGGCGCCGTCGGCAAGGTCGCCGACGAGGTGCTCGCGGCGCGCGTACAGCGTCTCGTATGAATCCTGAGAATATTCGCCCTTCGTCGCCCTCGCGAAGATTTCGCGGGGCATGAGCCCGCGCATGGCGCGATACAGCATCGGTTTGTTCAGGAAGGGATGCCTGCGCATTTTCAGAGGCAGCGCAAGGGCCGCGCGCACGACGCCGGGATCGACGAAAATAGAAGCCCACGTTGTTCGGCCCCGGCCGAGCATGTCGTTAACCTGGCGAATGATCGCGGCCTGCCCCAGCAGAGACTCCAAGACCTGGTGGACGGTCCGGTCCCGGTTCATTGGCTGAAGAGACCTGGCGTCAAACGGGGTGTGAAGGAGCCCTTTTGCCTCGCTCGAGAGGTACGAGGGGAAGGCAAATTCGCCGGACCATGACAGATCGTCCTTCGACGTCGAACCTTTGGAGGCAAGCTCGCGCATCGAACGTTCGATCCAGCGTCCGTACTCGATCTTGCTGGCTATGCTCGGGATTCCGCGCCGCAGGGGCAGGCGGCGGTTGAGGCAGTAGCGGACGGCCAGGCACGGCGCCCGCAAGGGGGCTTGGTGCGCCAGAGACCATTCCATAGCCGGCAGCGGGGCAAACAGCTCGTCGCCGCCCAGCCCCGTGAATTGCACGCCGGCCGGGTGGGGCCGATCTGCGAGCGCTTGGGCATACCCTTCGCTGTCGCACCACATGGGCGGCGTTTCGGGGATGTAGCCGTTGGGGAAGGGCACGCTGGCGTCGTAGGTGAGCCCGGTCGATCCGATCGCCGGGTAGAACGCGGCGGGTGCGCCGACGTCGTTGACGATGCGCTTGGCCCACATGTCGTCAAGGTTGTACTGAGAGCTCGACGAGGCGTGCGTCGCGTCGAAGTTCACGTGGAGGGCCCGTAGAAGATAAGCGTTCGCGGCCGAGTCGACCCCGCCCGAAACGTCGCAGGAGATCGGGCCGCCTCGTTCGCACCAACGGAAAGTCGCCTCAAACAGCGCTTGGCGCAGAGCTGCGACCGCATTGTCGACGTCTTCCTCGCTTTCTCCCGGCCGTTCGAAGACAGGCGGGATCTGGATCGGACGGGCTTCGAAGTTCCGCCCCGTCAGATTGCGATCCACATGGAGCGCCTCGAAAGGAGCGAGCGCCTGGACTCCGCCCCAGGGAGCGCCCCTGGAGGCAACGCCGAGGGGAAGGCCGTCCACCAAGAAAGAGGCGAGGAAGTTCCGGCTCACCGCCGTTCCGATTTCCTTGGCGATTGAGCGCGCCGACGTCGACAGAAGAAGAACGCCGTCTTTCACGGCCCAATAGAGAGCTTGCCCGGACCACGCCGGAACCAGAGCGATCGCCTGCGCTCTGTCGAAAATAACGGCGACCCCCGAACCGTCCGTGTTTGCAAGCTCTTCCGCCGCGCGCCGTGCCGTAACCTCGTCAGGCAGCGCGGCGACCGTATCGCGCATGGCTTGCGGGACGTCGAAGGCCACGCCAAAACGAACCGTCCGCTCACGCCTGCCTTCGCCAAGCACCCGCCATTCGAGGCGGGGCGGAACCCGTGTCGAAGAAGGGCGAGAGCCGTCCGAACGCCTTCCTTCTATTAGTGTCTCTAACAATCTTGTCTCCTGTTTCCGGGCGTGAGAATTTCTATCGAGACGTCTAAATCGGTGCCTCTACCAAGACGTCTGAGTCGGTTTTCAACTCGAGCGAATATCCAAGTAAACGAGCCGTCGGCCCGCACAGACGCGCCGTTTTGTTTTCAACAGGAGGCGCATTGTTCTCAGATCGGATGCGGGCCGAGGATCTCGGCCCGCATCCGAGAGTGTGGCGCCCGACGTTCAAGCACAACGCTCGAACGCGAGGGACGGGTTGAGGGGCCGAGGCATCGACTGCTAAAGGCGATGCCTCGGCCTGTAACTAGCGCGTTGGAGCATTGCTTCCTGCGTCGTGGGAACCTTGTTCCCTACGTTTCGCTCACGCTACCCGTGGATCGCTCAGAACCACCTTCTGCCACCAAAGTAGTCCAGACGATAGCCGAAAGTCAGGCCATGAGTCGTGTCGGTGTAGTCAGCGATCTGCTCAATCGCAGGGGAAACGTAAGTAGCCATGAGGCTGCCTCCTATTCGTTTTGATTGTTGAATTTGACGATCATTTGCCGTCAGGTCCGTCGGCGGGAGCCGAAAATCTAGTCCTCAGCCCCCGCCATGGAGAATTAGGTTGCGGACATCCGCAACCTGTCTACGCACTGATGCCGCTCCTTTTTCAGCTGTCGATCAAGACTGTTGCAGGCTCGTAGCCGAAATGATTAGTCGTGACACCCGCGCTGCAGACTTCTTAAAACGGTTCGCCGTAATTCTTACCGGGTGATATCAAACCCTGAAAATGGCGTGGCCGCCAAAAACGTCCCTCCAACGCCCGCTGTACCAGCCACGAGTCGTGTCGGTGTAGTCGGCGATCTGCTCAATCGCGGGGGAAACGTAAGTAGCCATGA
>CAUSGP010000259.1:0-3028 GCA_963531075.1 uncultured Actinomycetaceae bacterium
AGCCGCAATCTCAATGGCGGACATCGTCAGCGGACACCTCCCCTTGGCCGGACACCTCGCCTTGAATGGGACCCTCGCTTTGAACGAAGGTTTCGCTTTCGGAATGTGCGATGCCGCGAATCCTCCACCAGCCGATGCCCAGAACGCCGAACCACACGGGGGTCACGGCCAGGGCGATGAGAGTATCGTCGTCGCGCGTGAGAACGACCAAGACGAATGCGAAGAAAGCCAGGACCACCCACGGCATGACGGTTGAGCCGGGCATTTTGTAATCCGAAGCCGCATGCGCTTGCGGATCGCGCCGTCGATAGACGACGTGGCAGACGAGGATGATCGACCAAACGAAAAGGAAAAGTACTGACGCCAGGGCAACGACGATCTTGAAGGCGCTCTGAAGTCCGCTCGAAAGAGTGAGGAAATGCGCGGAGCATATGACGCACACTGTGACGACGAGCCCGCGCCATGGAACTCCGACGCGCGTGAGCTCGCGGAATCCCCTGGGGGCCATACGTTTGTGCGCGAGCCCGAAAAGCATTCGCGACGTCGAGTAGATACCGGAATTGCACGACGACGACGCACTGGAAAGGATCACGGCATTCATGATCCCGGCCGCTCCCGCCAGCCCAGCGAGGCCGAAAAGGCTGACGAAGGGCGAGATCTTGGGGTCGATTTCGCTCCACGGTGTCACGAACATGATTGCCGCGAGCGCGACGATGTAAAAGAGCAGGATTCTCACGGGAATCGCGTTGATGGCCCGCGGAAGGGTGACGCGGGGATTGGAGGTCTCCGCGGCCGTCGTGCCGACGAGCTCGATTCCCAGAAAGGCAAAGATGGCCAGCTGGAACCCGTTGATGAAGCCGGACAATCCGGTTGGGAACATACCGCCGTAGTTCCACAGGTTGGAGACGGCGGCCTTCGTTCCGTCGGGAGACGTGAATCCGGCTATCACCATGAAAAGGGCCACTCCCACGAGCGCGACGATCGCCACCAGTTTGACGATCGCGAACCAGAATTCGATCTCCCCGAAAAGTTTGACGGAGGCGAGGTTCATCACGAGAAGAGCGAGCATGACGGCGGTGGTGAGGATCATCGCGAGCCACCGCAAGTCCTTTCCGAGCCAGTATTCCCAGTATCCGGTGATGGCCACGACGTCGGCCATCCCAATGACGACCCAGCTGAACCAATAGGTCCACCCCACGAAGAAACCCGCCCACGGTCCGAGGATATCGGCCGCGAAATCCTGGAAGGAGCGGTACTCGAGCTTGTGCAGCAGCAGCTCCCCCATGGCCCGCATGACGAAGTACAGCATGAAGCCGATGATCGCGTAGACAATGAGGATTGAGGGGCCCGCCTTCGAGATCGTCTCGCTCGAGCCCAAGAAAAGGCCGGTGCCGATGGCTCCGCCCAGTGCGATGAGCTGAATGTGACGGTTGGACAGGCTGCGCTGCAGGTTGCGTTCTTCAGCAGCCTCAATGACGTCTTCGCTTCGATTCGCCTCGTTCATGGGGTCCTCTCTGGGTGCCGTGCATGTATCCCAGGCAGGCGAATGGCATTCTTGCTGCGGACTTCGTGCAAACTCACGGACCACGATCCGGTCACGATCATGAATCGCAAACGGTTTGCCGGCTCATGCGCAAATCGGCCGTTCGCCTACGGGCACAGCCGTAGATCGATATCCACCGACCTCGAATCCGCCGTTTTTCCAATCGCCAGAATTGGGTTGCTTGGCACGTCTGGTCTCGGCGCGCATCTTAGGCGCGTCTTAGAGAGTACCGCATTTGGCGGGCATATCCTTTCTGCCCAGTGCATTTGGACGCGAATCTCAATTTCGCGTCCGCCGGGCAGGAGGTCCTCTCGAGCTTTTTGGCCATTCGTGAAGGGATTCCGCCGTCGGCGATTCCTGAATTGCCTTAGCTGCGATCATGACTACATTTGACCGCGACAAGAAGCCTTTGAAAATGCGGACGAAGAACTCCACGCAAGTACACGGAATACGGGTACGGACGTATGCGAATGCCCGAAAACGCACAGAAATACGAACGAGTATTCGTGAGAATGCGCGAGTGCGCACGGGCACTTAGATGTCTGGAATTCGATCGTCTAGAAAGGAGCACCCCATGCAAGGAGTGATCATGCACGGCCCCGGCGACGTCAGGGTCGAAGATCTCGAAGCCCCCGCTATCCTCGATCCAACCGACGCCGTCATTGAGGTCGCCGCAGCTTGCGTCTGCGGGTCCGATCTGTGGCCGTATCGCGGCATCGAGCCTTCCGGCGGCCGGCCGATGGGCCACGAATACGTCGGCACCGTCACAGAAGTGGGCGACGCCGTGAAGAACGTGAAGGTCGGAGATTTCGTTGTCGGATCCTTCTGCTTTTCCGACAACACATGCGAGATTTGCCACTCCGGCTATCAATCGCGTTGCGTCAACGGCGGTTTCGTCCAGGGAACTCAGGCCCAGTATGCGCGCATTCCTCAGGCAGACGGAACGCTAGTTGTCGTTCCTGGAGGACGGCCACGAGACGAAAAGACTCTGGCTTCCCTCCTGGCCGCATCCGACGTGCTGGGAACCGGCTGGTTCGGGGCCGTGGCGGCCAACGCCGGCCCCGGCAAGACGATCGCCGTCGTCGGTGACGGCGCCGTCGGCCTTCTGGCCGTCCTCGCGGCCAAGCAACTCGGCGCCGAGCGCATCATTGCAATGTCACGGCATAAGGACCGCGCAGCGCTCGCCCGCGAGTTCGGGGCCACCGACGTCGTCGCAGAACGAGGCGATGCGGGAATAGCAGCCATCAAAAAGCTCACGGATGGCCTAGGCGCGCACGGAGTTGTCGAGGCCGTGGGCACTCAGGAATCGATGATGCAGGCGATTGGGGCCTGCCGTCCCGGCGGGTACGTCGGCTACGTCGGGGTCTCGCACGACGTCGCGCTTCCCGGCCAGGAGCTCTTCTTCGCCGAGGTGAACTTGCTTGGCGGCCCGGCGCCGGTGCGCCGTTTTCTTCCCGATCTCATCGACAGAATCCTTAAGGGCGC
>CAUSGP010000260.1:0-3026 GCA_963531075.1 uncultured Actinomycetaceae bacterium
CCCAACTTTGGGGTTATGGTTTGAACGGAATATCGAGTTTCTTTTGCGAGCCCGCAGTGACCTGCTCGGAGCTGTTGTCGTGAGGAATACCGCCGTCGGGAACGACGATGATGTAGGTTGATCGCGATGAAATTGATGCCTCGTTGGGTCATTTGTGGAAGTCGAGCGAGGATGTCGCCTACGTCGTCCGGCGATTCGATAGGGACGGTTCAGGTGGGCGCATTCACATTGAGGATTTCGCCCAAGTTCGATGCCGTCTGGGAGCTCGGAAAAGTACCAGGGTAACTTTGAGACCGTTGGCACGCTGTGCCATCGAGATTACGATCTGGAAGTGCTTCGGCAATGGGCGAGGCGCATCGCGTTCAATCTCGCAATCGGTAACGGTGACGCCCACCTAAAAAACTGGTCCTTGATCTATCCGGACGGTCAGCGCCCCACGCTTTCGCCCGCATACGACCTCGTCGCCACAGCCTTTCACATACCTGAGGATGACCTCGGCTTGAGGTTCAACGGCACCAAAAAGTTCGGCCAGGTTCGTTCGGGCGGTTTCGCCAGGCTGGATGCGAATCCACCGTTTGTGAGGTCATCGTTGCCGAAGCTGCTCCGTTGAATCCGACTTGATTGTGGTGTAAATAAAGCTGGTGCCGCATACGCTGGCGGCACTCTGGTGCATCCGTTTTTGCGCAGCCTTACGACGAACCGCTGCCGGCATTTCAGCGTGTGACGAAGATCGTCGAAGAGGCGGCTTCCTGGCTTGTGTGTTTGAATAGGAGCCAGACGAATCGACTGGGGGAGGCGAAATGGACGACTCCATGGGGAAGGCGAGACCGTCCCGCACTGCTGATGGAAGTGCGTTCGATCCGTCGCACGAGGCTTCCGAGAATGACCTCGGTCGCGAAGAAAGTATGAGTTTGTCCGCTTCCAGGGGCAGGCATTCTTATGGCTTCACTTCGACTCGGGCGACGTCGGACAGGCCGAAGGCGTCACCGGAAACTGAGAGACTACAAGCCGGTGTCGTGTCCGGGGACACCGGCGAATCCTTTCTTGTGGACGGCGGGCAACCCTCCATCGCCAGACGAGACGGCAGTCGGCAAGGCCGGAAAGCTGGTGGTAGTCAACGGGAGAAGTTCAGCGGCAATCGTCAGGAGAAGTTCAGCGGCAATCGGCAATTTAGCCGAGAAACAAGAGCTGGCGGCGAGTTGCATCTTGGCGGTGACGGAGCGTCCTTCGATTTCCGGCAAACCTCTGGCAATCGGCAGAATGTCGAAGCGCAAACAGATGTCTTTGAAACGCGAAGCGCTGCCCCCGAGGCGCAAACTGACACCCTTGCATTGAATGCGAGCCAGATAACCGGTCTGCGCGGAAACGAAGCGCCCGAGCCCGCTTCCACCTCTGTGCTTGAACCTGTCTCCGCGTCCTCATCTGGGTCTGCGTTAGCGTCTGCGCCCGGACCTGGTTCGGATCGCGCGTTCGATTTCCGGGCGAGTACCACCTTCGAATCTCGGGGGAGCCCTTTGTTCGGATCTCGTGATGAAAGAGGTCCCAAGCGCTCGGGCTCCGCCGATATACTAGGAGGCTCGACCGATCCTGGCGACACGACGACGGGCAAGCGACGAAAGAAGGGCTTAGTGAAGAGACTCGTTCAGGCGTGCACGGCCGTTGTCGTCGCGGGCGCCCTCATCTTCGTTGGGCTCAACATGTATATCACGATGTCGACGGACGATTCGGTGGTGACCGTCCAATCGGTCCCCTCGGAGGCCAAAGCCGATTGCATTCTCATCTTGGGTGCCTCCGTGCGGGCCAATCGCAAGCCCAGCCCGATGCTTCTCAAAAGGCTAGAGCGCGGACTGGAGCTCTATCGCTCGAAGGCTGCCCCGAAGATCCTCGTCTCCGGGGACAATGCCTCGGTTTACTACAACGAAGTTAAGGTCATGCGCGAGTGGTTGCAGGACAGAGGTGTTCCGCCTGAGGACATTTTCGAAGACCACGCTGGCTTTTCGACGTACGAGTCCATGTACCGCGCCCGCGACGTATTCAAGGTCAAGCGAATGATCGTCGTCTCCCAGCGTTATCACCTGGCGCGGGCGATATATACAGGCGATGCCCTAGGGCTTGAGGTTTGGGGCGTCGCGGCAAATGGAAACAACTACTCTGGCCAGTTCAAACGCGATGTGCGCGAATGGGGCGCTCGCATCAAAGACTTTGGGAAGAGTATCTACGAGCCCGAACCCAGGTTCTTGGGCCCCGCTATACCGATCACCGGCGACGGCCGGAAGACAATGTGACGTGCCTGTGGGGGTCGCGGACGACGTCGCGTCCGTCCTGTTTAAACGTGTAGCATCGACGGGGCGGGCACGCTCGCATCCTTAGCGTACATGAGGAAAGGGATAACCGTGTCGGAGTCGATTGCGGGAACGGGAAGGCGTCTCGACGTCGACCCTGGCAGAGCACAGGAGCTCACCACACTCGAGCTGCTTTTCGATCTCGTCTTCGTCTTCGCTTTGCCGCAATTGTCTGGGTATCTGTCGAATAACCTGACCTGGCGGGGCACTCTCGAGACGGTTGTTCTCCTGCTGGCGGTTTTTTGTGTGTGGTCTTTCACCGTCTATGATTCGACCACCGTGCTCGTTCGGTCCCGTAAAACCTACCCAATAGTGGTTGCCCTCTTGCTTGCGAGTCTCGTGATGAATGTCGCGATCAGCCAGGCTTTTGAAGGTTCCGGATGGATGTTTGTCATTTCGATGCTAGCCATTCAGTTCTCCAGAACTTTTGTTGCCAGGAGGGTTGATGTCTACGAGGAGCTTCGCAGGCACCGCACCGCGGTGGCGATCTGGTTCTGTTTTTCTTCGCTTTTCTGGATCGCGGGGTGCGCTGCGGATAAAGATCAGAGACTATGGCTGTGGCTTGTCGCCGCGCTCGTCGATCTGGCGGGAAGGCTCACGTGGCATCCATTGCCGAGATTCGGACGCCCGGGTCTTTCCCGCCTCCCCTTTGATTTCGCCCCTCAGGTACGACGCTGCTGCAGG
>CAUSGP010000261.1:0-3024 GCA_963531075.1 uncultured Actinomycetaceae bacterium
ATCCTCTCGCCTCGGTTCGGGGGGCGTTCAACGCTGTGGTTATTGAGGCCGAGGCGGCGGACCGCCTCATGTTCTACGGCCCCGGTGCCGGGGGAGCGCCAACGGCTTCGGCTGTCCTTTCCGACGTCGTCGCCGCCGCTTCCCACAAGGTCGACGGGGGGCGGGCCCCTCGCGAGCTCATATACGGCGATCTTCCGGTGCTCAAAGCCTCCCAGGGCCGTTCGAGCTTCCAGGCGGAATTCGCCGTACGCGACGAAATCGGCGTACTGACGAAAGTCACCGGCGTGTTCGCCGGCCACGGGGTGTCGATCAAAGCCGTCGTTCAAACCACGGGAGAAAACGGTTTGGCGCGGCTGACCGTCAATACGCACGAGGCACTCCAGGCGGATCTCGAGGCGACCCTCGCCGAGCTGTCGAATGCCGAGTTCATTTCTGAGGTTTTCAACGTCAACCGTGTGGAGGAATCCTGATGGCACACCAGTGGCAGGGGCTTATTCGCGAATATGCCGATCGACTTCCTTTCGAGGAGGATGACCCGATTGTTACCCTCAAAGAGGGGGGAACTCCGCTTGTCCATGCCCGGGCCCTCGATGCGCGCACGGGAGCGGAAGTCTACGTCAAGGTCGAAGGGGCTAATCCCACCGGATCGTTCAAAGATCGCGGAATGACAACGGCTATCTCCCAGGTTTTGAAAACCGATGCGAAGGTCGTGGCCTGTGCCTCGACGGGCAATACGTCGGCCTCGGCCGCGGCATACGCGGTTGCCGCAGGTTTGAAGGCCGCAGTCATCCTCCCCGCCGGCAAAATAGCAGCCGGCAAGCTTGCTCAGGCCATCGTCCATGGGGCGACTCTCGTTGCCGTCGACGGGAATTTTGACGATTGCTTGAGGATCGTTCGCGAACTGACCGAACGCTATCCCGTCGCACTCGTCAACTCGGTCAATCCCTACCGGCTTCAGGGGCAGAAGACGGCCGCATTCGAGATCGTCGACGAATTGGGCGACGCCCCCGATATTCACGTGCTCCCCGTTGGAAATGCCGGCAACATCAGCGCCTACTGGATGGGTTATCGCGAATATTCCGGTGGGGCCGCGTTGACTTCGATGGCGCGGACCGAGGGTGCGCCAGCTGTGTCGACGAAAGTTCCGCAGATGTGGGGCATCCAGGCTTGGGGTGCCGCTCCGCTCGTGCTCGGACACGTCGTCGAAGAACCTGAAACGGTTGCCACGGCGATTCGTATCGGCAATCCGGCCTCGTGGAAGTACGCCGAGGCCGCCCGCGACGATTCACGCGGGTGGATCGACAGAGTGACGGACGAGCAGATTCTTCAAGCCCAATCCATTCTCGCCGCCGAAACGGGCATTTTCGTAGAACCTGGTTCCGCGGCGTCGATCGCCGGGCTTCTTCAAGCCGCCGAACAGGGCAAAGTTCCCGAAGGGTCGACTATCGCCTGCACTGTCACCGGAAACGGCTTGAAGGACACGGCTACGGCACTGGAGGGCCGTGAGCTGAATTTCGACCCCGTGGCGCCCACCCTCGATGCGGTTGCCTCGACTCTGGGGCTGTGATGCGTATCGTTCGTGCGACGGCGGGAGTGAGGGTTCCCGCGACATCGGGAAATCTAGGACCGGGATTCGACAGCCTGGGGCTTGCCCACAACGTATGGGATGAAGTCCATGTTCGATTGACGACGGGCCCCACTCGGGTTCAGGTTTTGGGCGAGGGGCGCGGAACGTTGCCGACCGACGATTCCCATCTGATCGTCAGAGCGATTAGGCGCGGTTTCGAGGCGGCCGGGTTGCCGCAAGCGGGAATTGAGCTCAATTGTCGCAATGGAATCGCTCAGGGGCGCGGGCTGGGATCCAGCGCTGCCGCGGCGGTCGCCGGACTCATGCTCGTGAGGGGATTGGTGGACGATCCGCGGCCTTTCGATGACGATATCGTGCTGGAGTTGGCCACCGAATTCGAAGGTCATCCTGACAATGCCGCCCCTGCGCTCCATGGTGGAGCGGTCATATCGTGGATGGGTTCCGACGGACCGAAGGCTGCCAAGGTGAACGTATCAAAAGAGATAAAAACCACTCTTTTGGTGCCTGATGCTGAGTTGGCCACGGAGGCTGCACGCTCCGTTCTGCCCTCGTATGTGCCCCACGAGGATGCGGCTTTCAATGCGTCAAGGACGGGCATGCTCGTCCTCGCACTCCAGGGGCGGCCGGATCTTCTGTTCGACGCGACCGAGGATCGGCTCCACCAGGGGTATCGGGCCGACTCAATGCCCGAATCCGCGGAAGTCCTTCGGGCTTTGCGCGAAGCCGGGTGGCCGGCGGTCATCTCGGGGGCGGGCCCTTCGGTACTCGTTTTCGACAAACTGGATCGACGCACGAGAGACCTACTCGCTGCCCGAGGGTTCAGGTCGATTACCTCGGGAATCGGAAGCGGCGCCCACCTCATCGAAGAATGACGCACTCGGGGCTGTCACGGCGATTCGGATGTCGCACATGGAACTATGCTTCTGCCAAAGCGAATGCCTGACTTCGCCGAGTGCAGCTGCAGCCGCACGAGCTTGACATTCAGGAGCCGTGATTGGGTAAAAGAGAAGTAAAATACAGTTGTGATTTCGGTCGAGCTTGGGGCTTTGTCCATGACGGAACCGCATTAGTTCATGAGGGAACCGTATTAGTTCCAGGGGAGGCACATTATGAGTGAAGAAATCTCGCGAAATTGGCTTTTCTGCGAGCAGAATTGACAGAGCTGCGCGAGGATCTGCGGATGCCGGCGAGTTTTCTGCGCTCGCCTCGAGTCGGCCAGTGTAAAAGTCACGGCTGGGCTAGCGTAAAAGTTCCGGCTGACGCGTGTAAAGGTAATGGCTGGGCTAGCGTAAAAGACGTGGCCGGTCAGCATGAAAGTCATGGCCGGTCAGCGTAAAGGTCTGCAAGCGCGAACCGTAGAGAGACGGTGTTGAAAGGATGGAATGTGAGGCGCGCAGTGTGTTGAGGGCGTACGGCGGCCCGTGACAAAACTGCGT
>CAUSGP010000262.1:0-3022 GCA_963531075.1 uncultured Actinomycetaceae bacterium
AGAGCGCTTCGTTCACACCGAAGAGGTCACTGGTTCGAACCCAGTATCGCCCACCAGGATTCGACGCCCCACACTCGGCTTGCCAAAAGTTGACGCTCCGCTCGAAGAAATTTCCTGATTTTGTTGGCTTTGCCTCGGGGCTCACGTGCAAAATCAGCGGACAACTCCTACATCGAAGTGCAAGAATTGCCCTATGCAAATATGGCCTGGACGTTCATACCCACTCGGAGCGACTTACGACGGCTCCGGGACCAATTTCGCCGTTTTCTCCTCGATTGCCGAGAGGATCGACCTGTGCCTCATTGACGACGCCGGCAACGAAACCGTGATCGAACTGCGCGAGGTCGACGCAAGCGTATGGCACTGCTACCTTCCGGGAGTGCGCCCCGGACAGCGCTACGGATTCCGCGTGAAGGGCCCGTACGACCCCGCCAAGGGCCTGCGCTGCGACCACTCGAAACTGCTGCTCGATCCCTACGCAAAGGCGATCACCGGTCAACTCGCCAACGAGCAGGCGCTCTTTTCTTATGATTTCAACGATCCCTCGAAACGCTGCGAGCTCGATTCCGCGCCCTATACGATGATATCCGTAGTCATCAATCCATTCTTCGACTGGGGGCATGATCGCCCTCCGAAGCACCGGTACAACGACACGATCATCTACGAAGCACATGTGCGCGGCATGACGATGATGCATCCCGACATTCCCGAAGAAGTCAGAGGAACTTACGCGGGAATCTCGCACCCCGTCATCATCGACTATCTTAAGGGCCTTGGAATCACGGCTATAGAGCTCATGCCCTGTCAGCAGTTCGTCAACGACACCGCACTGCAGGCAAAAGGGCTGTCGAACTATTGGGGATACAACACCATCGGCTTCTTCGCCCCTCACAACGGCTACGCCTCTGCCGACTGGCTCGGCGGGCAGGTCGATGAGTTCAAGGCAATGGTCAAGGCGTTCCATGAGGCTGACATCGAAGTCATCATGGACGTCGTCTACAACCACACCGCCGAGGGCAACCATATGGGTCCGACCCTGGCCTTCCGCGGCCTCGACAATCCCTCCTATTACCGGCTTGTAGAGGACTCCCAGGAGCACTATTTCGACACGACCGGAACGGGCAACTCCCTCAACATGCGCTCCCCCAACACGCTGCAGCTCATCATGGATTCGCTGCGATACTGGATCACGGACATGCACGTCGACGGATTCCGCTTCGATCTCGCTTCGACGCTGGCCCGTGAGCTCCACGCCGTGGACAAGCTCTCCAGCTTCTTTGACATCATCCAGCAGGACCCGCTGATCTCTCAGGTCAAGCTCATCGCCGAGCCGTGGGACATCGGCGACGGCGGCTACAACGTCGGCGGCTTCCCTCCCCTGTGGACGGAATGGAACGGAAAGTACCGCGACACCGTCCGAGATTTCTGGCGGGGTGAACCGGCGATGCTCTCGGAGCTTGCCGGGCGCCTGACCGGATCTTCCGACCTGTACGCATCCAGCGGCCGGCGACCGATGGCTTCGATCAATTTCGTCATCGCCCACGACGGCTTCACCATGCGCGACCTCGTTTCATACAACGAGAAGCACAACGAGGCCAACCAGGAAGGCGGCAACGACGGCGAGTCCCACAACCGCTCGTGGAACTGCGGCGCTGAGGGCCCCACCGACGACGAGAACATCAAGAGGCTTCGCAACCGCCAGATTCGCAATTTCCTCACCACTTTGCTGCTCTCCCAAGGCGTTCCGATGCTTGCCCACGGAGACGAGCTGGGACGCACTCAGCAGGGAAACAACAACGTCTACTGCCAAGACAACGAGCTGTCATGGATCAATTGGGATCTTGACCTCGAAGCGATCGGATTGCTTGAGTTCACTCGTCAGCTCATCGAGTTTCGCAAGGCGCACCCCGTTTTCAGGCGGCGTCGCTTCCTAGCGGGCGACTCGAAGAAGGGCGGGCGTTCGGAAATCGGCGAGATCGAGTGGTTCCGCCCCGATGCAACCACAATGGAAGAGTCCGATTGGACCACCGTCTATGCCCGCTCGCTCATGGTGTACTACAACGGATCGGCCATCGGCGAACCGGATACTCGCGGCGAGCCGATTTACGACGACGACATACTGCTCATGTTCAACGCCGACACCGCCGGCCAAACATTCACGATTCCAAGCGACCTGTACGGTGGAGCCTGGGCGGACGTCCTCGACACCGGAAACCACATTGAGTCAGAACGGCGGTACAAGCCGGGCGATACGGTGACGGTCGAAGAGCATTCGATGCGCGTGTTCATCAGGGTTGACGGCGAAGTTCCGCTGAGCTTGAAAGCCCGCAGCGACGAGTTGACTCAGTGCATAAAACCGCATTTCGCTTTTCCCCCGGAGAGCCACCCGCGATTGACGGATGTCACGTGCCCGGGAGACTGCGACCTTGACGGGATCGAAGCTTCTTCGGATTCGGACGAAACCGCCCCGTCAGGGCCAGACCAGCCTTCGACCGAATCAACCGCCGACGGACAACCGCAACCCGCCGATGCCCCCGCCGACGAGGCTGGCGGCTCGGAGGATCACGGAAAATCCTCGGGCAACGGCGATTCCTCAGATAACAAAGGCGCACCGAGTGACGGCACCCCTCAAAACGAAGGTCAGCCGCAGTAAGGCACCATACTCGCACTTCGATCACATTAAGGTGCGGCGCCCCTGAAGGCTGAAAGCCACGGGGCGCCGCACCGGCGCATTATATTCTCAGCTTCGGCGTCATTTTCAACTTCTCGTCAGCCGTCGGCTTTCGAACTGCCACCAGCCTTCGGGCGGCTGTCGTCAGCTTTCAGAGTCTCCGCTTTCAGGACGTCCTTCTTCATCGCCTCGCAGATATTCGCGCAGGGAGCGAAGCTTCGCCGTCGTCCAGCGTTTAACCGCCAAAGCCTTGACAAGAGCGTCGTAGCGCAGCCTCGAAACGGGAACGTCCCAAGCCCCCGGAACCTCGGCGATTTCCTCGCTGAATTTCGTCTTGAATCCTCGAACACC
>CAUSGP010000263.1:0-3003 GCA_963531075.1 uncultured Actinomycetaceae bacterium
CATGATGGGGGCGCCACAGGTTGTCAGTGCGTCACAAAAAGCACCTCCCGCCAAGAGGAAAGTAACCGACCCAATCGTGTACTTGCGTTGCAGATCGAGCGCTTTACCGTTGACCGTCACTGACGTGATCCGCTCGCCGTATGGCTTGGCAGAGTCGTAGGTGTACTTTACGTTGCTCGACAGGCCCAGTTTGAGCATCGGGCGCGAGTTCTGGGTGTTGAGGTCCGTCTTCCACTGTTGTTCGAGCGCCTTTTTGAAGTCGGCGCCCGTAATCGTCACATACCCCAACTGGTTGGAGAAGGGTTGGACGGCGAAGGTCTGCCGGTAGGTGATGTCGCCATTGCCAAGCGGGACTAGGTCGGCACGCAGACCCCCGGCATTGATAGCACCGATATCGACGGGCTTGCCTTCCTTTGTCATCACCGTCGCCTGAAGCGAATCGGCAGCGAGGTCACCGAGCGAGGATTCGATGCCTCGGTTCGAACCCGGATCGGGCGCCTCCCCCGAAGACGAGAAGACACCGCGTGAGAAGGCCGTCTCATACCCCTTAGCCACAACCTTGTCACCGGCCGCCTTGGAATCTTGCACAGCTTTGTCGACAATCTGCTTGATCGAATCCTTTTCGCCGCATTTGGCCACTTCGGCAGCGGGAATGAGCTTGGCTTCGGAGCGAACTACCTTCTTCGTCGCCTTATCGTATGTGATTTGCAGATTGCCGAGGTTATCCGTGTAAGAACCCGAGGCTATGGCCGAAAGTTTGTTGCCTTGGGCGCCGTCGACCATCGAGAACTTGTAGGGAACATGAGTATCGCCGCCCATGATGCCGTCGACGTATGAGCCCATCTTGGGGTAGTTGTTCTTCACGTCGTCGTCGAGCATGGCGATCACGACGTCGGCCTGGCCGGAGGCCTTGAGATCCTTGGCCATCGTATTAATCTTCGGAATCGGATCGTTAAACGTCAATCCGGCGGTGGTCCCGGGACTCAGCTTGTATGGCACATCGCCTGCAATCGCTCCAATGAAGGCGACTTTGACGCCGGATGCCGACGTCCAGATGACTTTGTCGCCCAGGTAGCGGCCCATGCCGTCAACATTGGCCCCGAGATACGGAAAGCCGACTTTCGCGTACCCGCCGGTTCCGTCAATGCGATGCTTGAAAACGTCGATTCCAAGATCAAGTTCGTGATTGCCGATCGTCGAACCGAGCGGTTTGAGCTCGTTGAGCGCGGCGATAGTCGGATTGTCCTGAAGAGACCCCGACGTGAATGGAGAAGCCCCGATATTGTCACCGAGCAGCGTGAAAGAGGCGTCCCCGCTGGCGGCGCGGGCTTTGTCCAGATAGCAGCCGACGGCGGAAATGCCCGATTCTGTGACCGTCCCTTTCTTACTCGACTTTTCGATATGACCGTGAACATCCGTGAGGTTGTACAGGTCGAGGGTAACGGTTCTGCCAGTCCCGGATGACGCCCCTTCACTCGGGCTTGCCGCATCGGCACCAGTGGTCGGATGCGCGCCAGGGCTGGCTGCATCTGCTCCGGAATCCCGGGGGCTTGCCGGCGCTGCGGGCGTTCGCTCCCGCGTTTGCGCCGAAGATGGAGCTGTAGGCGCATTCGACGTATTCTCGTGATCCGAAGCCGATGGCTTATGCGTCGGCTGGCCGTCTGCAGCAATGTTGCCATCCGCGGCGGTCCGGCCGTCTGAAGAAATGCGGGAATCAGAAGCGGCCCCGGGCTGAGCCTTGGCCTCGTCGGCATGAGCCGCAAGTGGCGCAATCAAAAGTGATAACGTTGCTACGCCGCCGAGAAGCGAGCGCAGCTTTGTCTTCGTCATCGAAGTCTCCTCGCGTGAATATGTTGTTTGAGTAACATTTGATCACACGGGAGGGCGCCTGTCGATTTACTACGAGAAGTTGTGGACAAAAAGACCTCACTCGGAACCTGTGCACCGCTGCCGGGCGAGGCGGAACTTCAGCGTCGCGTCGTCTCGAGCCTAACCGCTGCTCGTCTTCGAACCCCCAGGCTCAAGCCAGCCATGCCGAGAATCCATATACATCGTCGCCTATCTAAAACCCGCAGGCTTCCAACCTGATGCGCGGCGCAATTCGGCAAGACTCGAATCGGCCGGGCGCGCCTCAACCAATGGGATAACCTTCGGCGGGGCCCTCCGTTGCCGGCACCCAGCCAAGGGCAGGCGCGACGTAGTCGGCGAAGTTCTTGAGAATCCTGAAGTTGACGTCTACTCCAAGCGGGTTGGGAATCGTCAAAAGCAGGGTGTCAGCCGCCTCGATCGCGGGATCGGCCTTGAGCTGTTCGACGAGCACGTCGGGCTCGGCGGCGTACGTTCGGCCGAAGGTCGTTTTAGTTGCGCCTTCGAGGTAGCCGACATGGTCCTCCCCCTCGCTACGGATGCCGAACAGCTGTCGGTCATCGTCGTTGACCAGCGGGAAGATCGTGCGGGAGACCGAGACTCTGGGCGTCCAGCCGTGGCCCGCCTCCTTCCATGCCGTGCGATACCTGGCGATCTGCTCCGCCTGAATCTCGCCGAAGGAGGCGCCGTCGGATTCTTGCACCAGGGTCGAACTCATGAGATTCACGCCGTCGCGCGCGGCCTGCTCAGCCGTTTTGTGCGACCCAGAACCCCACCAGATACGCCGCTCCAGACCCGGAGACTGCGGAAAGACGGGCAGCGGAATTCCCGGTTTGTACAGGGCGGGGTACTGTTCTTCCAGCGACGCCGATCGCGCCACTCCCGCGCCGCGGACGGCCGCCATGAACAGTTCGAACTTTTGCCGGGCCATGTCGGCGCCGTTGGCTTGGCCACCGCGATACCCGAAGGCCTCCCATCCGCGCTCAGCCGGTTCGGGCGAACCGCGCGAAACGCCGAGCGCCACGCGGCCCTCGGCGATAAGGTCCAAGGCCGCCGCCTCTTCTGCGAGATAGAGGGGATTTTCGTAGCGCATGTAGCGGTTGCAACACCCGTTCACGTAAGCTTGGTTGCATGGTC
>CAUSGP010000264.1:0-2987 GCA_963531075.1 uncultured Actinomycetaceae bacterium
CGGCAAGGTCTTCACCCTCACGCTTCCTTTGAGCGAGGCCGCCGAAGCCTATCGGGCGATGGACGAAAGGCGCGCTATCAAAGTGCTTTTGCGGCCTTAGGACCTTTGCGGCCGCTCCCGGCTGCAAACACCCCTGCCCCGGTCGGCAAGTGCGTCTATTCCGGTCGCAAGAAATACGTGTCAACCGGAAACGTCTCTTCGCTACAAGCGTGCCAACCGGCAAAGCGCCTCTGCGGGTCACGAACACTTTTTTGTCTATCCACAAGCGCCTTGGCCTTGATCGTATCGTCGGCACGCATGGTTAACCGTCAAAGCACGTAAGGTTAAGGGTCAGACGAAAAACTGACGTCTGTCAATGCGGTGTAATTCCGTACAGGGAAGGGGCCCGTCTGAAACGGACCCCTCCCTATGACTACCGATACCGACTATTGAGATTCGGGGCTTTTCTACCGCTCAACGCCGCGGTGTTGCTGTAGATCGAGAGGAACCTCCGGATCGGGCATGCGCGTGATCCTATTGCGTAGGTCTCGCCGCACGATCTCGATTGCCCACAGCCAGATGACGTGACCGAGCGCCTCTGAGAAGTGCTCCTCGAAAGGCTGGTCCCATGGCGCTGGCACTGTTCCCATCGCAGGCATGAGAATGACGTGGAACACAACCCATAGCGTCAAGCCGCACGCGGCACCTTGCCACAACTTAATCTTCGGATACTTCTCCGCCACCAGGCAGTAGGCAAGAGCGAAGAAAATGGCGAAGGAAAAGTGGATGGCGAAAGAGTAAATGGGAATCTCGTTACCGTTGAAGGTCACCGTCGTGTGACTCACCTCAGACGACATCCCCAACTGTTCCAAAAGTTCTTGCGGAGGATTGGTCGCATTGCGTTCCGGTGTACGCGGCGGGAAAGGAACCTCCCATCCGAACTTGACGATGGCGGAAAACACACCGCCTACGAGGCCGACGGCAGCGGCGACTTTGTAGTTGCGTCGGGACTTCGGGGTGGTGGCCAGCAAGCTTTTCAAACCCATGTGCATCCTCCTCATGGTGTTGGCGATAGGCACACCATAAACGTCGCATCAGCGTCTCGAGGTTCGAACACGCTGGAAAGAAATCAGCGAGCCGTATCCCATTGAGTGATGCTCCGCCCGTCAATGTCGGTGAAAGCTCCTGCGGCAATCATGATGAGGTCAATGATCGCCCAAATCCCGAAACCTCCGAACGTGAAAATCATTGCTATTCCAGTTCCGGCCTTCCCAACGTAAAAACGGTGGACGCCCAGTATGCCAAAGAACCACCATAAAAGGAGAGCGACGAGGCGGCTCTTGTCCGATGCATTCGGATCGTAACCCGGACGATAGTTGGGATAAGGGCGGTATCCGGCTCCTGCGTCACCCGGGTACGGATATCCTCCCGGGCTCGAATAAGGATAGCCTCCCGGGCTTGAATAAGGATAGCCTCCCGGGGCGGAATAGCCTCCCGGGCCAGAATTGGGGTATCCGCCAAAATTCGAGGGTTGTGACCCACCGGGATAGGAACTTTCAGGGTAGGTGCTTCCGACACCACCCGAACTCTCGTACTGATTTGGATTGTAAGGAATTGACATAAAACTCACCTGGTTCAATATCTAGAAGCCCTGTATGCCTCACCTATTGGCATAAATCCACAACAGTTCGGGAGTTCTGTGAGGAGTTCTGGAGTACGTCTCATCAATCAGAACTCCCCTCCCGAGCATTTCAACACTTCCGCATCCGCCCATATCGTTGCTGCAATACCTGTGCATTCATTGCTGACACGCTTGTCCATCTCGTTGCCTCCGCTCCGAGGCATGGGAGTTCGACGGTCTCGCCACTGCCCACACCGCCGGAACAACAGCCGCCCACGCTATTTGATCGTCCGAGTTACCCGTCCACTGCCCACACCGCCAAGACAAGCCGGTAAGCTCGTAACATCGCGTCGCAAAGGAGAAACATGGCCATCGGACTTGCCGCCCTGCTGGACGACATCGCCGCCCTCGTCAAACTGACCGCTTCCAGTTTGGACGATATAGCAGCCGGAGTGGCGAAAGCCGGTTCGAAGGCGATCGCCGTCGTCGTCGATGACACCGCGGTGACGCCGCAGTACGTCGAAGGCATCGACCCTAAACGCGAGATCCCGATCATCAAGAGGATTGCAAAGGGATCGCTACTCAATAAGGCGATCATTCTAGTCGGAGCGCTTCTCCTGTCTTCTTTCGCTCCATGGGCCTTGACTCCGCTGCTCATGGTCGGCGGCACCTACCTGTGTTTCGAGGGTGCGCACAAGATCTGGGGCAAAGTAGTAGGCCATCACGAAACGCAGGCTGCCGTCACCGAAGGTGAGAATGCCGAGAACGCGATCGTCAAGAACGCCGTCCGCACCGACTTCATCCTTTCGACCGAGATCATGGTCATCGCTCTTGCAGAGGTCGCCAAAGAGCCCCTGGCTTTCAGAGCAGCAATACTGGCCGTCGTGGCAGTCGCCATCACAGCCCTTGTCTATGGCCTCGTCGCCTGCCTTGTGAAGATTGACGATCTGGGGCTGCACATGGCCGCCCAGGAAAGCTCAGCCGCGAAGCGGATCGGGAAGAGTTTGGTCAAGGCCATGCCGAAGATTCTTTCGGCGATCACGGTGATCGGCGTGGCCGCAATGCTGTGGGTCGGAGGGCATCTATTGATCAGCGGCAGCGCCACCCTCGGGTGGTCATGGCCGCACGACGCCGTGCACGCCCTATCATCGACCGTCCCACATGGGTTCCTTTCGTGGACGGTCGAAACCTGCTGCTCACTCGTAGCGGGATTCCTCTTCGGAAGCTTAATTGTTGCTCTGCAGATGGCCGTCGAGCGGGTTCACCACCGCTCGAATTCCGCGGCAGAATCCCACTGATGGAACCGTACAGTCACCGAGATGGAACCGCACAGTCACCGAGCAAGGACAAGGCGACGTCAAGATTTCTCGCCGCCCACTCCGGGTCG
>CAUSGP010000265.1:0-2958 GCA_963531075.1 uncultured Actinomycetaceae bacterium
ATACCTCCGGCCACTCGGCCGGTCTTCTTCAGGTATTCCTCACCCGTCAGTCGAAACGATACCAGCGAATCGACCGTTTCTGGCCGAGGAAGAAGAAGAAATCCCTCACATCGGGCATTTTCCGCCACCGGCTCGGACGAGACCGGCGACACAATTCGTCATCGGCCCGGCATCGCATCACCACCCTCAAACTGGCGATCAACCACACCGGATGCGGCCAGGCCGGCAGCCTGACGTACACCCTCGGCCAGACCGTCAACCTCAGACGACAGCCCTGAAATCTCGGTTATCACATCCGGCCCGTCGGCTGGCGTGATCCGACGCGATCTCGTTGACGAGATCAGCTTGTCGAGCCGGTCAGCCTTCGACGCCAGTTGGCGTCGAAGCCCGTCATCGACGAGTTTGCCTTCCGCCGCGCCTGCCACCTGGCGGGCCTGGGCGACCGAGGACGAGGCCCGAGACAGCTCCGGCTCGACATGCTCCCTCACCCACGCCGAGGCCGACGCCCCCGCTGACGTCCGGGCCTTTCGAGCAAGATCACGGAGCGTCGAGGCCGAGGACGCCAGACGCCGCGTCGCCGCCCGCACTCTGGCCGTCTCGCCGACGATGCGATCCGTCGACCAGCCGTCCGGCACCGACGAAAGCACGCTCTTCGGCAGGCTTGTCTTCTTCAGCGCGGCGCGCAGCCGGTCACACGACGTCGTTCCCGACGAGGTCGACTCGCACTCACCGAGCGCGCCCTGCGCCTGGCGCCGCGCGGCCGCCAGCGTCGACGCCGACGCCGCATGCTTCGCCGCGGCCGTCGCGTACTCCTCCCGGGCCTTGTCGCGGCCATCCAGCCAGCCCGGCACAAACGCTATGACCAGCGCCGAAACCACGGCAAGAACAGCGGCAGCTGCTTTCCATTTCCACGAGGAGCCGACTTTCATCCTTGCGCCTTCTTCCGCGCCCCTTCTGTGGGGCTATCGGGTTTCCGTTCCCGGCCCTGAAAGGGAGAATCCTCACCAGAAACCGGGTGGGACAGGCCGGGAACGGACGAGTTTTCCAGACGGTCGGCAAGCTGCGCGCGCATACCGGAAGGCAAGGCCGTGTTGCCGCGCAAGCGCTTGACCAGCTCCGCCCGCTCGACGCCGGTCATCTCCTCCCGCGGCTCGCCGACAACGCGAAGCGGCCGCGGCGGCCGGGCCGGCGCCTGAGCCACAGGCGGTCGCGAATCAGCGAGCTCCGCGACCCGTGAGATGATCAACCCCACCAGATTGCGCACCTGATCCGGAGGCGGCAGCGGATTGGCCGCCAGACGCGACCTGACCTGGCCCATGGTCCACCCTCGGCTGATTGCCCGCCGCAGGTCCGCCGCAACCCGCGCCGCCGCGCGTTTAGTCATCACACCCAGCATCTCCGGCGGAAGACTTTCGGCCGCCAGGCGCCACTCGTCCTCCGAGGCAGGCCTCGCCGACGGCTCCAGACCTGGCGGCCCAGCCGGCGGGGCGCCCGCAGGGCACCTGCCGGCGCCGATTCCGCGATTCTCCTCACCCACACCAACCACTGAGGCGTCCGTGGCCACAGCCGGTTGGATGGTTGGTGATTCTGAACGAAGTGAAGAATCATTGGATATACCTTTAGGTATATGTGCGGCGGCAGACCGCGGCACAGTCAGCCGCCGCACAGTATCCGAGTTATCCACAGGGTCGGACTTCTGTGCGGCAGAAGCTGCCGCACAGTCCGGGCCGACAGCGTTTTTCGCTGTCTTTTCAGGGAAAAACCCCGGATGTGACGGGCAATCCACAATCGGACCGGTGGTCATCGTCCCATCTTTCATCGCGGCAACGACAATCCCCATCGCCTCATCGACCTCGATCGGCGCATCCGAAACAATGACGACGTCGCGCAGGCGCCCGCCCGACCGGACGCGAAACCGAAACCGCAAACGGTGATCCTCGAGCTCACGAAGAGCACGCCTCGTTGCGTGCTCACCAAGCCCGCGCCCCGTCAGCTGCCTGTATCCCTTGACTGCTTCGTCAGGCATCGCCAAGCAAGCCATAAGAACGCCCAACGTCGCATACGACAAACTCTTGTCATGGATCAGCTTGTTCGACACCGCGGTCGAGCCACGACGAACAAGGAAATACCCGTCCTTACTCATGCGATCCGCCTCTCAACCAAACCCCGATCGACCAGCTCGCGCACAGCGCCCCGAACCTCGTCAAGACCCAAACCCCGCCCCGCCAGAATCTCGACATCCGACACACCGGACGGGCAGGCCGTCAAAACCGCGTACACCCCCAAAGCCGCATAACTAAGCGAACCATCCATATAAACCCGCGCTGGAACCACTGCCAGCGGCCGAACGCTCCCGCTCACGACACGCCCTCCAAACCAGGCAAAACCTGATCAATCTCGCCGAAGGTGCCCATCGGCCGACCTTCTTCAGGCATCAACAGCGCCTGAATATCCGACCGACGAAACAGCCTCCGCCTCGACGGCAAAAGAATCGACGGGACTTTCCCCTCACGAGCCCACCGCCAAAGCACCGGCCTCGAAAAAACCGGAAACTCCGCAACCACCTCAGCGGCAGTCAACAGATCAATCATTTCACTACTTTCGTATTCTTTCGATACGTCCATAATGAAAGTATCGTTCATTATGAATGAATTCGCAAGCGTCTTTCGTAATGAATCGATACGCTGTTATGCTTAAAGCATGACAACTCCGCATAACGTCGATATCCAAACGTTCGATGAGGCGTTGGGATTTACAGTTCAGCAGTACCTTTTTGCCCACGGAGTAACGCGAGTTGAACTCGGAAAACTACTCCACGTTCCGGGCCCCAGCGTCTCCAATCGTCTCCGTGGACGAATTCGATGGAGCGCCGAAGACGTCGCCGTCGTCGCAGCACGATTTGGAGTCGGAAGTGGTGACCTTATGCCGATTCTTGACCCCAACGGCAGATGGGTTCCC
>CAUSGP010000266.1:0-2955 GCA_963531075.1 uncultured Actinomycetaceae bacterium
TGCAGGTGGCGAACCGGCCTGAGGCTGGCAAGCTTGAGGCCGGTGACCCGCATTCTGCTGCCCGAGGCCTTCTAGGCTGATGAACCAACCTTCTTCGGTGCTCGGCCTGTGCCGGAGCCTCTCGATTTTGCCGAGCGCGAGCCCGAGCTTTGCATGTTTGCGCCACGTGAGGCCGGTGAGCCCGCTCCGTGAGAACTTGACGGACCGGCACCTTGTGAACTTGACGGGTCTGCGCCTTTGGATCCCGATGATCCCTCGTTATGCGAACCCGAGCCCGCGCCGCCGGGCCTTCTACCGGACGGTGAAGTGCCAGCATTTTCCTTTCGGCGGCCGCCTGCTCCGGGCCCGCCGGACGAGCCGCTGTGATCAGAGCTTCCCGAGCCGCCGTCGTGGCGTTCAGTGCCCGCGCCATCCCCGGATCCTGCACCCGACGAATCCGAAGTTTCATGCCCCTCTGGGTTCTTCGAGTGGAGTGCGCCGGAGGAGGAGCGCGCGTCGTTGTGGTAGAAACCCGAACCTTTGAAGACGATGCCAACCGAATTGAAGAGCTTGCGAAGCCTGCCGCCGCACGCTTCGCAGACCTTCAATGGGTCGTCAGAAAACGACTGATGGACGTCGAACTCGTTGCCGCATTCGGTGCAACGGTACGAATAGGTGGGCACGCCGGGCCTCCTGGTAGAGCGAACTTGATCCGACGGTCAAGAATACTCCGCGTGGCCCCGGTGCGCCATGCGATTCGGTTCAAGGCGGGAATGCGAGTCGTGTTGCCCGACGACGACCGCGTCTCATCCGGTGATCGATAAGCGCCTCGTTGGCAAGTCGCCGAATCG
The DNA here is from genome assembly GCA_963531075.1 of uncultured Actinomycetaceae bacterium. Taxonomy (GTDB): domain Bacteria; phylum Actinomycetota; class Actinomycetes; order Actinomycetales; family Actinomycetaceae; genus Peptidiphaga. The sequence goes on from CAUSGP010000266.1 coordinate 831, forward strand.
TATTCAACCGCGTACTTGAGGAGCGAGCGGAAGGCCGTTTCGTCTGCAAGTTGAAATTCTCCCTCTCACTGATCGGCGGGCCGCGTCAAGACTTTTGGGTGACTCTAATGGGCGTAATGGGCCTTGTTCGTTAATCGATGGCCTTCCCGCATTAATCAAAGGAGCGCCGACCTCCCGATGGGAAGCCGACGCTCCTCGGCAATGCTCGTACCTCGCTCGTGGCGAGTGATCTACACGTGAATTCTTAAGATCGTTCGTTGACTTGTCGTATGTCTACTTTGCGACGTTGTCCTCTGCCTGTTGGCTCCGAGGAGGTGCGCCGGTTCAAAGCTGGATGCGTGACCGCGAGCTGGATCCGGTTATACGTATGTCAAGCTGAAGTTCGTGCCTCGAACGGTGCGCGAAACGAGTGCTAAGTAAACGATTGCTTAGTAAGCGGCGTGATTTATTCTGTGGGCATCCAGTATTCGGGCAGTACAACGAAGGGCACCCGCATGTCCATGTCGTCCTGAGGCAGTGCGGTGTCGATGACCTCGTCGGGGTAAACCATCGCTCCGACCCGTGCGTTGTCCCTGATTTGCTTGAGGATGCGGTCATACCAGCCGCCCCCTTGGCCCAGCCGAGTCCCTCCCTGCCCAATAAGGAGCGCGGGAACGAGTAGCGCGTCGACCTGGGAAAGCACTTCGGAGCCGAGCGCCTCACCGCTAGGTTCAGGAGGACGTCCGGGGGCCAGGACCTCAAGGTCGTGCGCACCGGTGTACCAACCCCAGGCTCGCGTGAGCCCCGGGCCAAGTTTCGGCAGCAACAGGCGCTTTCCCGAGGCGACGATGGCGTCACACAGGCCGAGCGTGGGCGGCTCCTCCTTGATAGACACATAGGCCGCCACAACCTGCGCGTCGCCTAGGAAATCTAAAGCTGTGTCAACCCATGTGCTGGCGAAGTCCTCACGTGTCTGCAACGACCTTTTGCTCCGGTTTTTGCGCGCGACCTTACGGAGTTCCTGTTTGGCGTCCTCGACATCCAGGTCGGCGACGTTCGGAAGAGTCACCGTCTTTGTAATCATGGCTCAATTGTTCCATGACAACCCTGGTAAAAGATAGGGAGAATTTTGGTGAATTGGGAGATGTCTTCGCGACAGCGAGATGGCGCGGTAGGGTTCGCAAGGCCGACGTCGACGTATAAATCGCGCTGTGACGCCGAATTCGGGACCTTTCGAACCTTTACCGATGGCAACTGTTTCTTTAAAAAAATGTGAATAATTCTGGGCTTAAACTTTAACTATTGGGTCTTACGTGAGTGCTTGATTCGCAGATACTTTGTTTTTACCCGATTTGTGTGGATTTTTGGCGTGATTGCAATGTTTTATGCCTTGTTAATGCCCGTGTGCAGCGTTTACGCGTAGCCGTGGAAGTGTCGGTATTTCGGTAGAGGTGGTGCGATGGATGGTTGCTGTTGCGTGTAGGGGTGCGGTGCTCCATGACGTGGGGGCGAAGTGTGGTAACGGCCAGCCGTTGGCGGCCATGGCGGCTTGTGCCACGGCGTGGGATCGAAGCGAGGCCGTAGGTCATACCCTGGTCGGAGTGGTGTTTTGCGTGTCGCGCAACTCTCAGCTTGGGCTCTCACGAGTTGGCCGAATCGAACGCTTCCTCGGGGTAACCTAGAGCCGACGCGCTCGCGGGGCGCGCCAATGGTGCGGAAGAGGAGCCGTCCGCCGCGCACAGCAGGGCCTAGTTAAAGGAGCGGTAATGCTATCCCAAGGGCACGCATCACATGGGTATCTACACCCATGGGCGGATTTCCAGAACACGCGGTTCCACCTCGCGGTGTGCAATCCTTCCTGCCGATAGCGTGGTGCCGTGGGTTTCGAGGGGTATTTCGTACTTGGCGCGACCATCTTGTTGATCGCCTTCGTCATCCCTGCTCTTTCACGGCGCAGGGAGGTTCTTGCGAGCGCACCGCTGGAGGACCGTTATTCCGAGGACCTGCGGATGCTCAGGGTGAGCGACGCACGGGGTGCCGATCGTCCCGATGACGACGGCCAGCGCGGCTCGGTGTTTTTCAAACGGCCGGAGGTTGACATGGCTCGGGGGCGAGTGACGAAGGATGTGCGTGAGCTCGCGCGCGA
>CAUSGP010000267.1:0-2917 GCA_963531075.1 uncultured Actinomycetaceae bacterium
TCGGCACGGGCCCCGACGACGTCGCCCTCGCAATCGCACCGTTTGGACACGTGGGTGGCCTCAACACATTCACTTTCGCCACGCTCCTGGCCGGAGGCCTGGTCGTCGTCCAGCGCAAATGGGACGTCGGCGATGCCCTGGCGAAAATTGAGCACTATCGTGTAACCCGTACCTTTGGCGTACCAACGATGTACGACGCCATGGCGCGCCACCCCGATTTTAGCTCCCGCGATCTTTCGAGCTTGAAAACCGCTATCGTCGGCGGCGCTGTTTGCCCCAGGGATCTCTTCGACGTCTTCGCGGCGCGGGGCGTGCCTTTGGCGAATTCCTGGGGCATGACCGAGACCGCGGGCGGCGGCACGCTTACGCCACCGCAGGACATGGCCAAGCATTGCGCGCAGGTCGGTAAGGCGGCGCCGGGCATGACGATGCGCGTGACGCGCGAGGACGGATCGGCAGCGTCGGTGGGCGAAGTCGGCGAGCTGTCGGTCTGCGGCCCGTCCGTTTCGCCCGGATACTGGGGAAAACCGGAAGGCCAGGGCTGCGGTTTCTCGGGCGATGGGTGGTTTCGCACGGGCGATCTCGTCTCCGTCGACGCCGAAGGCTTCTATACCATCGAGGGGCGCGTCAAGGATCTCATCATTTCGGGCGGAGAAAATATTTTCCCTGCCGAGATCGAAACCGTGCTACGCGAGCATCCCTGCGTCGCCGACGCCGTGGTTGTCGGCATGCCAGACAATCGGTGGGGTGAGCTTCCGGCGGCCTTCGTCGTCATCGAAGACGGAGCCGAGCTGGCTGTCGAGGATCTGCGGGCCTTCGCCGCCACTCGCTTGGCGAAGTACAAGGTGCCGCGCACAATGATAGAAATCGAGGACATCCCCCTGGGATCGACCGGCAAACCAGACCGCCAGGCACTCGTGGAGATCGCCGCACACCATCACGACCCTGGCCCGCGCTGGTACGCATATAAGTGAGGCGCCGGCCAGATATTGAGGGGTGATACCTACTGTCAGGGCGCGTCACTGCGTTCCATCTTCCCGCGTATCACCACTTTGCGTCTCATCTTCCAACGCATCACCGCTTTGCGTTCCATCTACCCGCACATCGCCGCCCTGCGCCCCCTCTTCCGCCTCGTCGCCTCTCGCCCGCGCGATGAGCGGGAGGAGGCTCTGAGCCCGCTCCGAGCCGTTCTCTCGCAGATCCGCTAGCGCCTGGTCAGTCGCCCACGGCCCGACGACGCCGGCCACCAACTCGTTGGTGAACCGGCAGATCTTCTGCCGCCCGACAGCCAGCAAATGGTGCGGTGTGGCCATGACGTGCATGGCCATTCCCCCTTCGAGGGCGTCACCAAGTTGAACGCGCTGCGTTTCCGGCCGCAAATCACCGGTGCGCATAGCGTCGCGAATGATATTCCTTGTGTGAATCACGGATTTTCCCACGGAATTTTGCCAAATTGCCCCCAATTCCTCATTATCTGTGTGATTTTCCAGAATAAGGCGTATGACGGCCAAACCCGTGGGCGTGTAATAGCGGGTAAGCCTGTCTTCCACCAACATCTGGATGTATTCGACAAAGGGCACCTCCGGGCGCACGTGGTCGCGGTATTCGAAGAACACGTCGGAGGCCGTGAAGGCATCAGCCAGCATCGCTTCTTTCGTAGGCCACCGCAGGTAGAGCGCCGACTTGCCCATGTGTGCGTGTTTAGCGACCTTTCCGAGCGTGAAACCGGACCATCCCACTTCCATGTAGACCTCGAGGGCTGCGACCAAGGCGCGCTCCTCAATCCCGGGATCACGCGGGCGCCCGACCCCGCCGTCCGCCGTCGCGGAATCTACGACGCTTGACAAAGCTGGAAGAAGATCTCCCATCGGAGCCTCCTGGAACGGTGCGCGTACGAATGCCTTCTCGATGCGAACGCTGAATGTACAAACCATTGGGCGTCCCACAAACAAAGGCTTCTTCAAGCATACAAAACACGGAGCTTCGGCATGCGCGAAATGGAACGTAAGGCCGCGTCAGCGCCGGAGCGGAGCGCTCTTCTCCACATATTCGACGACGTCGGCGATGCTCGCGTGAACGAACTGAGGCCGGAAAGCAAAATCGCCTATGTTCTCGCGGGTGGTCGATCCGGTCAAAACCAGGTGGGTCTGCAAACCGGCTTCCATGCCCGCCAAAATATCGGTGTCCATGCGATCGCCCACGAGGGCGGTTTGCTCCGAGTGGGCATCGATGAGGTTGAGGCCCATGCGCAGCATGACCGGGTTCGGCTTGCCCACGTAATACGGGGTCTTGCCGGTTGCCGCGGTGATCATGGCGGCAACAGCGCCGGTGGCCGGTATCGGGCCTTCAGAGGATGGACCTGTGACGTCGGGATTGGTGGCGATAAAACGCGCCCCTTCGCAGATGAGGCGAATCGCCTGCGTGAGCGCCTGCACGCTGTACGTGCGGGTCTCGCCGAGAACCACGAAATCCGGGTTGTCGTTGGTCATGACGAAACCGTGCTCGTACAGGGCGGTGGTAAGCCCCGCCTCTCCCACCACGTAGGCGCGGCGCGAATCGGACTGCGTGGCAAGGAAGGTTGCCGTGGCGGTGGCCGATGTCCAGATGTTCTGCTCAGGAACGTCAAGGCCGGATGAGGCCAGCCGCGCCGAGAGGTCGCGACGGGTGAAGATCGAGTTATTCGTCAAAACGAGGAAGGGGATCTCGCGCTCGCGCAAAGTGTTGAGAAACTCGGATGCCCCTGGCAAAGCGTGCTCTTCGTGAATGAGCACGCCATCCATGTCCGTCAGCCAGTTCGCAATATCAACCATGCTTCAAGTCTAGGCCGCTGAGTGGCCCGCCGCGGGCTTAACCGGGCACAGTTCACACAGAACGTCCAGGCTTCGAATGATCTCAAATGCGGAGGGTCTCAAGTTCT
>CAUSGP010000268.1:0-2912 GCA_963531075.1 uncultured Actinomycetaceae bacterium
GAACTTCGGCAGATGGGGGTGCGGGTCGCGATGATGACGGGAGACGGGGAGGCCGCCGCACGCGCCACGTGCGACGAGATCGGCATCGAGGAGTGTCACGCGGGGCTTTTGCCCGATGAGAAGATGGCCTTCATCGATTCGCAGAAGGCCGCGGGGCACAAGGTGGCGATGGTCGGGGACGGGATTAACGATGCGCCGTCGCTCGCTCGGGCCGACGTCGGCATCGCCATGGGCAGCGGCACGGACATCGCCCGCGATAGTGCCGATATCGTGCTTATCAGCTCGGATCTGGCGGACCTTGTCTCCACCGTGCGCGTCGCGCGGCGAGCGCGGGCGATCGTGACATTCAATTTTATTGGCACCGTCGCGGTCGATCTTATCGGAATGGCGCTGGCAGGCCTGGGAGTGCTCACGCCGGTGCTCGCAGCTGTCGTCCATGTGGGGAGCGAAACGGCTTTCATCCTCAACTCCGCACGGCTCATCCCTCGCGGAGGCGCACCCGAAGAATAACAGCGAGCAGGCCAAGCGCCGGGTGCCAGAACAGGCCCCACACGTGCGAGGCCTGCCAGCGGCTTGTCGCAAGGAAAAAGTCAGGCAGCAGCACAGGCCCCACACGTGCGAGGCCTGCCAAAACCGCGACTTACCACGGAAATAGCACCCCAGGTAGACCGAACGCCAAACGTGGGAGCAGGCCCCCGCGAATGCGGAGGCCTGCTCTAGGCGCCTGTAGTCATGAACGTCCGCTGCCACGGCAGGGGCGCCGCCTGTTGTGGACAACCTGCCGTTTTGTAAGCCGGCCGTCTTGAACGTCTTCGCCCGTCGGCGCAGGTGTCGAGCATTCAGACTAGACCGGAACGAACAGCTTGGTTAGAGCGGAACGACCTCGCGCACGCGATCCTGCGAGGCATCGACTGCCGTCAGCTCGAACGCCGAGACTCGATCGGCAGCAGCCTCCCAGCCGATGAGCCCAAAGAGGTCCTTGGGATCCTCGGGGTCGGCGATGAGGTCAATCTCCTCATAGAAATCGGTGCCGTTCACGGCAGCTTCGAGATAGCGCAGAGCGGTGAAATCCTCGATGGCGAAGCCGACCGAGTCGAAGATGGTCACCTGATCGGCACTGGTGCGCCCATCCGCGAGACCCGCGATGACCCGCCAGATTTCGGTGACGGGATAGTCCTCCGGCTTGGCCTGGATTTCACCCTCGATGCGAGTTTGCTCGGGGTATTCGACGAACACGGGCCCAAGGTCGAGGATGCGCTCGTCCAATTCCGTTTTGCCGGGGCAATCGCCGCCGATTCCATTGATGTGCACTCCCGGCCGCACATCCTCAAGGGAAAGAACCGTAGCGTTGCGCTTGTCCGCGGTGCATGTGGTGATCACGTCGGCGCCCGCCACGGCCTGCGCGGCCGAATCCGCAATTCGCACATCAATGCCCAAGGGCGCGAGGTTGCGGGCGAGCTTTTCACTCGCCGCACGATCGACGTCGAATGCGGTGACCGTTCCGAGGCCGCGAGCGATCTTCACCGCGAGCGTCTGGAACTCGGACTGGGAACCCGCACCGATGAGACCGAGATTGCACGGCCCTTCGGGCGCGAGATACTTGGTCGCAAGGCCCGACATTGCGGCGGTGCGCAAGGCGGTGAGAATCGTCATCTCAGACTCGAAGCGCGGGTAGCCGTTGTGGACGTCGGCGAGAACGCCGAAAGCCGTGACGGTCTGGTACCCACGGGCAGGATTGGCCGGGTGCCCATTGACGAACTTGAAGCCGTAAGTCACCCCATCGGCCGTAGGCATGAGCTCGATCACGCCATCACGGGAGTGAGAAGCAACGCGCGGTCGCAATTCAAACTCCGGCCACCGGCGGAAATCCGCTTCGAGTGCATCGATCATCCCGGCAATCGCCGCTTCCGGTCCGACGGACGCAAGCCACCTGCGGATGTTGTTGACGCTTACGAATCGCATACATTCCTCCTCATCTGTAAAATGTCCAGTTTCGCCAACTTTATGAGACGGCGGTATGACGCGGCAACAATGAAAATGCGCAAATTTCGGCTAATTTCATGACACTTTGCCTACCACCGTTTAGCATTCTGTCATGGCCAATCTTGACTCTCTCGATCGCGCATTGATTTCGGCCCTTCGCGTGGATGGACGCGCCCCCGTCGCCGAGCTCGCCCGCGCTCTCGGCGTCACTCGCACGACGATCACCCGCCGCATTGATGCGCTGACCGACGCTGGCGTCATCCTCGGTTTCACGGTGCGGGTGGCCGAACGCGCCGACTCGGCCATTCGAGCCATTTCCCATCTTGCGATTGAGGGCCCCTATGTCGAAGAGACGATTCGAATCTTACGAGGGCTGCCCGAAGTGACGGCCCTCCACGCGACGAACGGCGAGTGGGATCTCATCGCGGAGATCACGGTAGCCAAGCTGGCCGATGTCGACGTGGTCCTCTCCGCGATCCGCAACGCCCCCGGCGTCCACCGCTCCGAGACGAGCATCCTTCTCAGGTCCGTGCTCATGTGACGGGCCGACTGCGGGCCGTTCAGCTGCGGCCCTGCCGCTAAGACAAATCAGAGAACTCCTCGGGCACATGTTCGATGGCCTGGACGATCGGCGTCGTGCCGTCGCCGAAGGGAATGACCTTGCCGATGCTCGCGGGCTCGGCGAGCGCTGCAACTATTGTTTGCGCCACGTTGGCGCGAGACGTATAGCAGGGGTCGCCCCGGCCCTTCGAACGTCGCACATCGATCCTGCCGCTTGGCTCCTCGAACGTGAGGGTGCCCGGGCCAAGGATCGTCCACTCCAAATCGGTGCCCATCAGATGCCTGTCAGCTGCGAGCTTGGCGATTGCGTAGGCTCGCAAAGGATGGTCAGCGGGCACCGGAGATCTCGATGGTCACCCCCTCCCCAG
>CAUSGP010000269.1:0-2885 GCA_963531075.1 uncultured Actinomycetaceae bacterium
AATGGTTCGCGTTCACGGCGAAACGGCACGGGTTGAAGGCCAGCAAACTCGCCGGGTTGCACGTCCATTTCTTCTTGGCGACCGCCGAGCATGCCCGCCCCGGGGATTACGGCGCCTTCATCACATCCTCGGAATGGCTCGACGTCAACTACGGCAAGCTCGTTCGCGACCTTCTTTTGGACGGCCTGGGCGGCCAATCGCTCCATCTCATCGACGCCAGCGTCTTGCCGTTCGACGACGTCGCCACAACAGGAATGATCACATGCTTCAAGATCGGGGATTCACCGGCAGCCGTCAAATTCCGCCGCGTGAGGTCTGTCGGGCAGCTTGGCCGGCTCCAAGGCGGACGCGGCGTCTCCCGCAAACGGCTCGCCGCCCCCAACAAATGGTCCGTTCTGACGCGCACATCCCCCAAACTGCCGGAAGGATACGTCGAACTTGGCGAACTGTGCCGCGTTCACCGAGGTGCGGTCACCGGTGCAAACAGAGTGTGGGTAAGGCGGGGTGCCGCTTCCGACCTCCCCGAACGGGTCCTTTTCCCAAGCGTGACGAAGGCCCGCGAACTATTCGCGGCTGGAAAAAGGCTGACTTCCGGGGAAGGATTGCGCAATGTCATCGACCTTCCGTCCGACCTTGACGTCTTCGACGCCGAGGAACGCAGGCAGATAGACAAGTTTTTGCGCGAGGCACAGCTGAAAGGCGTAGACAAGGGATACATCGCTGCCAATCGCAAGGCTTGGTGGAGCGTGGGACTGCGCGACGCCGCGCCAATCCTCGCGACGTATATGGCTCGGCGTCCCCCGGCCTTCGTGCGCAACGACATCGATGCGCGGCACATCAACATCGCGCACGGCGTCTATCCGCGGACACCGATGAGCCCCGCGCTCCTCGACCGCCTAGCAGACGCTCTGCGCGCAAGCGTCAATCTGTCTCAAGGAAGAACGTACGCCGGCGGGCTTGTGAAATTCGAGCCCAGGGAGATGGAGCGCATTCCCGTTCCAGACCTCGACCGGCTGGCGGAAGGGACCGAGCCGTGAACCCGCAGGCACAGCCGCCGCTTTGGTCCGAAGAGGAGCTTTCTGCCGACTCGGCGAAGGCGATTTCGCGTTTTCGCGAGACACGCGTCCAGGAGCCCTTGGAGCTGTATCTCGGCCATTTCGACGCGCATCGCCGAAATATTGAAGACATCTTCGAAAAGACCTGCTGTCTCACACGGCTTCGCGACCAAGCCCACAAGCTGCTGACCAGGCACGGCTACCTCACCGAGATCCGCTACCTGACCTCGCCCTCGGTCAGCGAAGACGATCTGAAAGTCCTGACCGACGCCAAGCTCAGCCATTCGTATTTAGAGAAGCACCCCGAAGCCACGAGGAATATCATCGACGTCGTCCTATTGGGACTTGACCGAGAACGTTTCCCGTGGCTCGGCGAGAATCGCATGCCCACAGGCGAAGAGAGCACGGCTGCCGTAGTTTCGACCGCGGCCCTCATCGCCAATCAGAAAGTTCAGACGGCGCGCCGCAGCGCGGCCAAGAACCTGCAAGAAGACGAGGTCGCGAAGGCCCTTCTTGCGAGTGGATACGTCGAAGTCGAACGCCGCAGCGTCGACAATTTCTCGCGGATTCCCGGCCCCGGAGAGTTCTGCAAGGAATCGCTGTTCGGCGGAAGGAAGGCGGATCTCATCATCGGCCTTTGGGACGGCCGGGCGATGCCAACCGAATGCAAAGTCAGCAACTCTTCGACCAATTCGGTCAAACGGCTCAACAACGACGCGGCGGTCAAGGCAAAAGTCTGGCTGCGAGAATTTGGCACCGCCTCCTGTATACCGGCGGCGGTGCTCTCGGGAGTGTTCAAGGTTCACAATCTGCTGAGCGCCCAAAAGAACGACCTGACGATCTTTTGGTCGCACAAACTAGAAACAATGATTTCTTTCATTGAGAGCACGAAAAGCTAGGTCATTGAAAGCACGAAAAACTAGGCGCAAGAAAACGTGAAAGCCCGGACAAACAGACGCCGCAGTCAAGGCGAACAGACGCCGAACGCCTACCTGTCACCACGGCTTTCCTCGCAGGTCGACGGGTCCGGCGGGCCATTCGCCGACGTCGCGCGAAGCGGCGCAAATAAGCACGGGCGCCCCCTCAGAAACGACGATCGAGGCCGGGCCGTTCCCGGCGTCGCCCGGATCTTTTCCTGCACTGCCCGGACCTTTCCCTGCACTGCCCGGACCTTTTCCGACAGCGTTGCCCTCGCCCGTGGAAACGCGCTTCTCACCCATGGAGAGATGACGTTCGACGACGTCGATCCGACGCCACCCCGTCGCTTGATAGAAGGGCACAACCTCGGGCCTGCAGCCCAGATAGCCAAACTCCGCCCTCGGCTTTCCCGGGACGTCAAAACTCCGCATCGCGGCTTGGGCACGGCGCATAAGCGCAGCGCCTAAACCGATCCCCCTTGACTCCTTGCGGACGAGCACGCCGCCGGTTCCAGCGACCGCCACGTCGCAAACGCCCACCGCGATGCTGCGCAACTGAAATCCAACATGGCCCAGCAGGCGGCCGTCGGAGGAGGCGCCGACGTGCACGTCGGCGGGCGCATACCCATACGGCGCGTCAGGATCCCAAGGCCCGTGTTCGCGAAAATACTCGCCATCGAAAAGATCTCGAAGGCATTCCAGTTCGCGTCGGGATAGATCGCTGTGGAGAACGGCTCTGAACATCATCGGCAAACGAGTCTACAACGGCCTTGGCCTGCCGCATTCGACGGGCTTCGACAGCCGGAACCCATCCACGCGCCAACAAGACAGACCGTCACGCGCCAACAAGGCGGAACAGTGCGACGCCCGGAGGATTTCTACCGGCGGATCCGTTCGCTAGGCCGGGCACATC
>CAUSGP010000270.1:0-2875 GCA_963531075.1 uncultured Actinomycetaceae bacterium
AAACGCACAGGCTCACTGGTACGCCTCCGGCCCTCTCAATGAGCTCAAAGGCCGCGTTGGCCGTTCCTCCGGTGGCTAAAACATCGTCAATGACGAGAACGCGTTGCCCGTCCGCGACGGTGAAAGGCTGAAGTTCCATTCGAGCCGATCCGTATTCGAGATCATAATCCACTCCGACAACGGGGCCGGGAAGCCGCCCTGCTTTCCGCACGGTCAGCATACCGACACCGAGCTCAATAGCTAGCGGGGCGCCCAAAATGAACCCCCGCGATTCGAGGCCAGCGACGGCGTCTACTTTCCCCCTATAGCGTTGAGCTATCGTCTCAATGAGTACTCTGAAGGCTTTAGGATCGGCTATAAGCGGCGTAATATCACGAAAAAGGACGCCGGGGGCGGGAAAATCCCCGACCTCTCTCAGATGGGACTCAACGAGTGCCACAGCGTCGGAAGGGAATACGGATTCGCTACTCACTTCTTCTTCCTGTTCTTGCGATGAGGCTGAGCCGAGGTTCCCAGGTGGCGTCCAGGCTGGCGAATGACATGGCCCGTATGGACAACCATCTCCTCTTCCTCCTCGCTGGAGATTTCCTCGCCCGACGCCCTGCGCTCGGCGATTTCTGCCCGCCGTTCCTTCCGCAGCTTTTCAACCTTTTCGGTGTGTCGGCGAATCTTCGGATCGAAATGAGCCAACTGCACGGCGATGGGTGAAGCGATGAACATCGACGATAGAGTCGAGAGAATCATTCCGACGAACATGACGAGCGCGAGGTCGCGTAGCGTGCCCGCACCCAGGAGGTAGGTTCCGATGAAGAGAATGGAAATGACCGGAAGAAGACTGGTTATCGACGTGTTGAGCGATCGGATGAGGGTCTGATTGACTGCCAGGTTGACGGACTCGCCGAAAGTTTGCTCCGTTTGAGACAAAAGCTTCGAAGAATTCTCCCGCACCTTGTCAAAGACGACAACAGTGTCGTAAAGGGAGTAACCCAAAATCGTCAACAAGCCAATGATCGTCGACGGCGTGACCTCGAATCCGAAGAGAGCGTACACGCCGATGGTGATGATGAGGTCGTTGAAAAGCGCCAGAATGGCGCCGGCGGCATTGCGCCAACTGCGGAAATAGAGAGTCAAGCCAAGGGCGACGGCAACAAGGAATGTGATGAACCCTTGGAGTGCCTTGGACGAAATGTCCTGCCCCCACGTCGGGCCAATGAAAGTCGATGCGACATTGGAAGGGCTGACGTCATATGCCTTAGCAAGCTCCGAACGCACCGTTTTCACGCGCTGATCGCTGAGTTTTGTCTCGGAAGTCTGGATCCTCAGTGTGGAGTCGCCTACCTGCACAACGCGCGCTCCGTTGTCTTTCGCATAGGTACGCATAATATCGACAGCGGCATTTTGATCCGTCGTCTTCGTCTGGGAAATCGTGAACTGCGAACCTCCCGTGAACTCAATTCCCAGATTGAGTCCCTTGACCACAAGAGTGACCACCGATACCGCGATGAGGACAATCGAAATGGCGAACCAGTACTTCCTTTTCGCAATGAAAGGAAAAGAGCGACGGCCGGTGTAAAGATCGTTTCCAATGGAACTCTTAGACATCTGCGCTCCCCTTGTCTTCCAAAGCGGACCCGTCAGGGTTAGAACCACCGACACGGTCAGAACCTCTAGCTGCGTTGCCGTGCGCCGCCTGGCGAGCTTTCCTGCGCCTGAGGGCCTTTCTCTCGGCCAGTGACAGGCCCTTTTCTTCCTCGGAAAGCTCTTCGCGGTCTCTTGTGCCGCCACCAGAAGAAGACGTATCGTCCGTTGAGGAAGAGCCGCCGCCTTCGGATTCGCGGATCTTGGCGTCACCGCCGGCTTTTGCCATACGACCCGACGAACGACGGCCGAAACCAGATTGCTCCTCTCCCGAATCGGACGCCGTAACTTCGGCGTCATCCGAATACTCAGTCACGACGACAGCCGTATCGATTGCCGACGACGTCGACGATTCTTGGTCGAGAACAAGCTTGACATCGACGTGGCGATCGTTGCGGGGACGGACGGAGCCGCGCCCTCGATAGGCGGGTGCACTGCCCAGGGCTATCGCGCTCATACCCGACCACCGGTGGCCTTCGCCGAAGAACTTGCCACGAACCAGGATGGCCATGATTGGGTAGGTGAACATCACCACGACAATGAGGTCGAGAATCGTCGTCAATCCCAAGGTAAAGGCGAAACCGCGGACCGAACCGACGGCGAGGAAGTAGAGGACGAGCGAGCACAAAAGATTGGTTCCATCGGCCACGTAAATCGTGCGTTTGGCCCGATGCCACCCGTGTTTGACGGCGGCCCTCACGGAGCGGCCTTCGCGAATCTCGTCTCGTATTCGCTCGAAGAACACGATGAACGAGTCGGCCGTGATGCCGATGGAAATGATGAAGCCAACGACGCCGGCCATGGACAAGCGATAGCCGATCGTCCACGACATCAACGCCACGATCAGGTAGGACAGGCCTGTCGCCAAGGCAATGGATCCGATGGCCACAATTCCCAAACCGTGGTAAGTCCACAGCAGATAAACGGCGAGCAGAATCACACCGATTCCGCCGGCCAGGAGCCCGCCTTGCAAAGACTCCGAGCCGAGAGTCGCAGATATCTGCTCCTCCGATTGAACATTAAATTTAAGGGGAAGGGAACCAAAACTCAATTGATTAGCCAGCGTTGCGGCAGTCTTGTCCGTAAAAGACCCCGAAATCTGGGCCTGGCCACCGGAGATCACTTCGCTGGGAACAGCCGTCGAAATGATCGAACCATCAAGGACCACCGCGAATTGGTTCTGAGGCTGTTGAAGCTTGATGATGCGCTTCGTCACGTCGGCGAAAGCCTTCGTCCC
>CAUSGP010000271.1:0-2872 GCA_963531075.1 uncultured Actinomycetaceae bacterium
GCTTCGCCATAGGCCGTCCAATTGCCTTCCTTCATGGCGGTATCAGACTCTTCCATTGCCTTCTTGGCATCCTCGAGAGCGGATTGCAACTCGTTATTCGATGCGGAACCGCGCGAGCCCCCGCCATCTGAGCTGGGCGAGGCAGATGGAGACGCACTCGGCGAAGCACTCGGGCTCGGTTTAGGAGTCTGTTTGCCATTCGAATCCGTTGATGGCGCTTCCTTCCGCCCAGAGACGTTGGCGTCGCCGGCTTGGGCCCCCGAATCGCCGCCGAAGGACTGATTGAGCGATTCTTCGAGCGTCGGGGCGAATCCGATCTTGCTGCCCTTGCCGAAGGTCGTTAGCACATACTGGGCGATCGGATAGGAAGTGCTTCCGCTGGTCTTAGAGGCCTGCACGTACACCGGTTGGACGTACAGCAACCCTCCCCCTATCGGCAACGTCAACAAGTTGCCCATAATGACCTGGGTTCCTCCCTGTTTGAGGAGGTTGAGCGTCGTTGAGACCTTCGAGTCCGTTAGGAAATTGTTCTCCGCCTGGCCCGGCCCCGGAACGGTTACGTCTCTCGGGAGCTCTATCAACCTCAACTGTCCGTATCCATCGCGAACCTTGCCCGGCTCGCTGCCGGCTTCCGAATCGACAGATAGGAAGCCGGTCATGACATTCTGTTTGTCCGCACCTCCCAGGATGAACCCTGTGGAAAGCGAGAATTGCGCCTCTTTCTGACCCGGCATTTGGAGGGTCAGATAATAGGGCGGTTGCAACTGCGTCGAACCGTTGGGTGCAGTCGGCTCTTGGGGAACATCCCAGAAGTCGCCGCCCGAGTAGAATTCCTTGGCATTGGTCACGTGGTAGCGCGACAGAAGCGTGCGCTGAACCTTGAACATATCCTCCGGATAGCGCATATGGGACATGAGATCCCCGGACATCTTGGACATGGGCGTCAACGTCCCGGGGAAGACCTTCGACCAGGCGTTGACGATCGGGTCCTTCTTATCCCACTGGTAGAGGGTCACGGATCCGTCGTATGCATCCACAACCGCCTTGACCGAATTGCGGATGTAGTTCACTTGCTCCGGGTCCTCGCCGTATTGGCCTGCACCCTTGGATTTTGCGTCCGTTGTCGCCTCGTCCAAAGACTGACGAGCCGAATACGGATACTGATTGGTGGTCGTGTACCCGTCGAGGATCCACACGAGGCGCTTGGGAGTCTTTGGGTTGCCATCCATATCGACGACGGCGGGATACACCCTCGAATCCAACGTCAGGTAGGGAGCCACCTTGGAAACCCTGACTCGCGGATCGCGATCGTAGAGAATCTGAGAGTCTTTGGTCACGCGATCAGAAAAGAACAAATCCGTGTCGCGGAACTTGATGGCGTACATGAGTTTGGCGAAGGGGTTGCCGATTTTCGGCCCGCCATCGCCCGTGTAGGTGGTCGATTTAACCCCGTTTTTCGAGCCTCCAGTCGGGTAGTCGAGCTCCCACGGGGTGGTTCCCTTCGGCGCTCCCACCACGGAATAATTCGGAGATGATTTTCCGAAATAGACGCGCGGCTCGTAATTTCCGAGTTCGCCCGTCGAGGGTATCCCCTGCTGGAAGAACGAGGGCTCTCCGTCCGACGTCGTCGTATTTCCATACGCCGAGACTACGCCGAAACCGTGCGTGTAAACGGTGTGATCGTTGACCCACGTGCGCTGCCCCTCCGAAAGCCCGTTGAGGTTGAGCTCACGAACCGAGATGACCGTGTCACGCGGCTGATTTTTGATCGTGTAACGATCCACCGACAGCTGCTGGTCGAAGGAATAATAGGGGCGATTGCGCTGAAGCTGAGTAAAGGTGGGCGAAATGATATTCGGGTCAAGCACTCGGATCTGCGCAGTGGTTTCGGCATCCGAACGAAGCTGGCCCGCGGCGGCATCGGTTTGGGCTTTGTACCCGCTCTTTTTCACATTGTCGAGACCGTAAGCGTTGAGTGTGGCGTTGATATTGCGCTGGATGAACGTCGATTCCTTCTCGGCGGCGTTCGGAACGACCTGGAAACGCTGAACGAAATAGGGAATGCCCATCGTGACGACAAGCCCCGCCACAGCGGTGACCGCCATGCCGATGACCGTGAATTTCCACAGCCCTTTGACCGCGGCCAGAACGAAGAGACCAGCGATAAGAACCGCGGCCAGTGAAAGAATCGTGATTCCCGGAAGAGATGCGTTGATGTCGGTGAAGGAGGCGCCGGAGAACTTCTCATTGTTGGCCAGCAGCATGTTATACCTGCGCAGCCACAAGAAACCTGCGACGACGAGCGCGGCCAAAGCCCCCAGCACGCCAAAATGGACGCGGACGCGGGAAGTGAGGACCACCTTCGATCCGTCCGAAGAGATTCCACCGTAGAGGTAATGGCTGATGATGGCCACCACGGCGCCGACCGCCAATAGCGTAACGGACAAAGCCAAAAGAGATTGCAAAACAGGCAAGGTGAAAACGTAGAAGCTCACATCATTGCCGAATTCGGCATCCTTCTGGCCAAAAGGCGTGCGATGGAGCCACAAGACATAGGTCCGCCACTGCGTGCCGAGCTGAGAGCCGAACACCACGCCCAAAACGAGGGGCACGCCAAGGCGGGTCAGCCACGGATGAGCTTCGATCTGCTTGCGATACTGGTCGATCCCCTTTCGTACTGCCACATCCTCCCCCGTACGGGCGACGATGTGGTTGACGAAAGCCGACAGGCTCACAAGGAGCGTGCCGAACGCCCCGAGGGCGATCGCCCACCCCCATTGGGTCCAAAAGATCTTGGCGGCCCCAAGCTGGGAATACCATTGAACGTCGGTCCAGACGTTGGCGAAGACCACTAGGGCAGCCAAAAGGACGG
>CAUSGP010000272.1:0-2839 GCA_963531075.1 uncultured Actinomycetaceae bacterium
TCCAGGGTGGTGGGCGACATCGGCAGCACGCGCCCTTTGATTCCCAACAGCTGGCCCACCCAATCGAGAGCCAGGACCGAATCGCCCATCTGCTCCCAAAGCGTGAGAATGAGGAGATTTCCCAGTGCATGGCCACTCATCGGGCCGTCCGAAGTGAATCTGTGCTGGAGGACGTCCCGCCACGTTTGACCCCATTCGCCGTCGTCGCACAGCGCGGACAGAGCCATTCGAAGATCACCCGGCGGCAGCACGCCGAATTCTTTGCGCAGCCTGCCGGATGAGCCGCCGTCGTCGGCGACGGTGACGATGGCGGTGACGTTGTGCGTCATGAGCCTCAGCGCCGACAGGCTGGCGAACAGGCCGTGCCCGCCGCCCAATGCGACTACTTTGGGCCCGTAGAAACCCCGTTTGGCATCGTCCGATCCGCCGAATCGCGGCCTCGCATTCCCTCGCGGCACGCTCATTCGCGCCCCAAATCCCTGTGAATGGTCCGCACGGCCTGGCCCGAGGCACGGAGCTTTTCGGATATTGCTTCGGCTATAGCCACTGACCGGTGTTTGCCTCCGGTGCATCCCACGGCAAACGTCACGAAAGGTTTGAGCTCTCGCGCATACCCTTGGAGGATCTCGAGAACGAGCGCACTGTATTTCTCGACGAAGGCGGCGCCGCCAACCTGGTCGAGGACGAAGCCGGAAACGGGTTCGTCCCTGCCGGTCAAATGCCTCAATTCGCTGACCCAATAGGGATTGGGCAGGAAACGCACATCTACTACATTGTCCGCATCGACCGGCAGCCCATACTTGAAACCGAAGGACATGACGGTCACGCGCACGTCGGACTGCGCTTCGTCTGCGACCAAACCGCGGATTTTGCGCGCGAGATCGTGGACGGAGTATCCGCTCGTATCGATGATGATATTCGCCTGCTTGCGCATATCGTCAAGAAGCGCCCGCTCCTCTGTGATCCCGTCAAGCACTCTGCCGTCTGTTTGAAGGGGATGCGGCCTGCGAACGCTGTCGTAGCGTTTGACCAATTCGTCGTCGTTGCAATCGAGGAAAAGCAGGCGGTAGTTGAAACCCGATTCCTTGAGCTCGGCGAGTATCGATGAAAATTCGGCGAAAAATTCGCGCGATCGCACATCGACGACGACGGCGAGCCGGCGCACTCCCCCATCCGGCGTCATCATTCCCGTCAGGGCGCGCAAAAGCCGCGGCGGAAGATTATCGACGACGTACCAATCGAGGTCTTCCAGCGTATCGGCCGCGCGTGTGCGCCCCGCTCCCGACATTCCGCTGATGATGAGAAGTTCGGGCTGATTGCTGGGCGGCAGCTTCGCCGCTTCGTCCTGCTCCGGTACGCAGGCCGGGATGAGGCCAGTGTCGTTGATGTCATCCATGACATACATCATGCCACAGACAGTAATCGATGCCACAGACAGTGGCGGTCACCGGAAGCCAGTCGCACGACCCGCACCGACACGATGAATCCGCTTTACTGCGTTTGACCGTTCTCATCTGACGCATCCGATCGCGTTCTTTCGATCCTGCTTCGTTTCGCTTCCAGCGTTGTGCCTCGATCGGACCCTTCCGAGTTATCGGCCGCGCTTTCTTTACCTTCGCCAAAGTGCTCAGCGATTGTGCGGGCCAGTGCCGGGCCTATTCCCGGCACTGCGCGCAGCTGTTCCTGCGAAGCGTTCTTTATCTTGGCGAGCGATCCGAGCGATGCGAGGAGTGCTTTCTGTTTGGCCGCACCCAGGCCAGGAACGGCGTCAAGCGCAGAACGCGTCATCGCCTTCGTCCGTTTCTTGCGATGGAAGGTGATGGCGAATCGGTGGGATTCGTCGCGCAACTGCTGAAGAAGCCGCAGAGACGGCGATTTCCTCGGCAGAATGACGGGGAAATCCTCGCCGGGTATCCACACTTCTTCCAGCCTTTTCGCAAGGCCGACGATGCGAACGTCAGCCCCTACCTCCTCGACCACACGTTGGGCGGCATTGACTTGGGGAAGGCCTCCGTCGACGACGATAAGATCGGGTTTATAGGCGAAACGACGCGGGCGAGCGCGGGGAGCGCCTTCTCCCTCACCGGGCGTTTCCCCCTCAACGGGCATTTCCTCCTTTCGATGCGCTCCGTTCATCTCCCCTGCACCGGTGTGCTGCGCGCCAGATTTTTCCATTTCGTGAGAAACGTCCATTTCGAAGGCCCCATCGATTTTCTGGTCTGCGTCCGCCTGGATCGCTTCGCCCGTTCGTGCATCGTCTGGGTTCTTCCCACCGCCGTCGGTTTCGCCGGTCAAAGCTTGCCGTTCGTCGTCCTCGGCTGCGCCGACGTCGTCGCCCGCAGCTCCGGCCATGAGCCTGGCGAGTCTGCGACGGTGCACCTCGTCCGTGGCGGCCGTCTCGTCCGTGGTTCCGCGGCCGTCGTGACCTCGCACGATGAAGTGCCGGTAATCCGGTTTCTTGGCCAAGCCGTCTTCGAAGACGACCATCGAGGCCACCTGGTGCGTACCCTGTGTGTGGGAGATGTCGTAGCACTCGATTCGCAGGGGAGCTCGGTCGAGTTCGAGAGCTTCGCGCAGTTCTTCCAGCGCTTGGGAGCGAACGGTGATGTCGCCGGCTCGGGCTAGCTTGTGGCGCGCAAGCGCTTGTTCGGCGTTGAGCCGCACAGTCTCGGCGAGTTTGGCTTTGTCGCCGCGCCGGGGGGTTTTCAATCGGACGGTCCCTCCCCTGCGCTCGGCGAGCCATTTTTGCAGTTGAAGGATGTCGTCCGGCAACCCTGGGACCCATATTTCGGAGGGGATCGCACCGAGGGGCGTATGTTCGCGGTCGTCTACGCTGCGG
>CAUSGP010000273.1:0-2832 GCA_963531075.1 uncultured Actinomycetaceae bacterium
CCTCTTCCACGCGCCTGTCGCCGGCGAAAGTTCAGTGACCGATGTGTAATGTATCGAACTGGTAGGTGCGCTCAAGGCCCATTTGTGGCTAACCTTGGCTGAGTACGCGTACCCGGAAGGAAGAACATGGCTGATTCTGAAAAGCTCGGACCCGAGGGGCTCGGCGAGGTCGAGGATCTCAACGCATCAAAAGAAGTCGATGCGCTTGAGGAAACCGACGTCGTCGCGCAAACTGATGCGCCCGTCTCGGACGACGTGGACGCCGACTCGCAGGAAAATGCCGCGCTTGAGGCACCTGACTCGCCGAGAGAATCGGATTCGCCGAAAGAAACCAAAGGAGCCAAGGACTCCCCGTCCAAGGATGCCGACGACGCTTCCGACGAGCCCGAAGCCTCCGAACCGAAGGCTCGATCCAAGGGCAAAAAGGCCAAGAAAAAGCTGAAGAAGGCCGAATCAAAACGCGCCGACTCAAAGGCGTCCGGGAAAGGCAAAGATTCCGAGGATTTAGCGGACTCGGATTCGGACAGTCACAAAGACTCCTCGAAAGCAGACTCCGAGAAGAAGAGCTCACCGAAGAGCTCGGGCAATCCTCAGAAAGGGACGAAGCGTTCCATCGAGGAGCGGAAGAATGCCTCGTCCAAGGAGCGCAAGCCCGTAAAAGTCAAGGGCCTTCAGTCTCCGAAGTGGTGGGCGCCGTTGCTTGTCACTCTCATGATCGTCGGTCTCATCATCGTCGTCACCGCCTACATCTTCGGCGGCAATTTCCCCATCAAAGGGCTAGGCAACGGGAATCTATTCATTGGATTCGGGTTCATGCTCACCGGATTCCTCATGACGATGGGGTGGAAGTAGCGCAAGCTGAGGTGGAAGTAGCGCAGACCTGTGTGGCTGCGCGAATGTGCCTCAGGTACGCCACGTATGTGGATACGCCTTTGCATGCACCCGTCAAACAGTACATAGCTACGCCATATTCAGCTATGAAACATGTAATGAGCATGAATTGGGGCGCGTACTGCATGTATGCGATCTACGCGTGTAAAAGCGTACTACGCGTGTGAAGGGTATCCCCAGGTGATCACGGAGGCTATCAGCAAGACCGCGAGCGTCGTAAAGCTCGCGATATCAGCGATGCGACGTTTGCCAGGCGGGAGCAATCGCGCCCTGGAAAAACCGTAGACGGTTACGACCCCGGCCACGAATCCTCCCAGGTGCGATTGCCAAGAGATTCCAGAGTCGGGGTTGAGCGATATGACCACGTTCAGCACGATGAACACGATGAAACCGGTCAAATCCGCGCCAGATATACGAGCAATGACCAATTGCGCCCCCAACAGGCCGAAAACCGCACCCGAGGCGCCTACGGTGGCCGTGTACCAGGAGTTGTTCAAGGGATCGGCGGTCAAAAGTACGGCCGCATTGCCCGCGACAGCGGAGAGAAGGTAGATCCCAAGGTATCTAATGTGTCCGATGACGGATTCCAGAACCGATCCGAGCGCCCACAGCACATACATGTTCAGCAGCAGATGCCAGAAATTGGCGTGAAGGAAAGCGGAAGCCAGGAAACGATGCGGCTCGTGCGCGGAGAGCTCGGGCTCGAATACGAAGTGGAAACTGATCGACCCGTCGATTCGGGTGATGATGTCGACGCCCACGCAGGCCGCGATGAGAAAGATGGTCACGCCGGTTTTCGACCACTGTTCGCGGGAGGGAACCCATCGTTTGCGGCGTCGACCGTCGAATGGCGTTCTTTCGAAAGATTCCTCACGTGGGGCTGAAGGCGCCCCGTTGGCATCGAAGGGTTCTTCGTGCCCCAGTGGCTCAGGGTTCCTCAGCGATTCGCCAGGAAATCCGCTACCCGGCAAGCTCGCAAGCTCAGGGTGATCGCTGTCCGAAGCGGATGTGCTCATCGCGGCCCGCGGTATGTCATTCGTTGACGCTGATGGAGTTGATGACGACGTCGTCGGCCGGCTTGTCGCGCATATCGGTTGACACCTTGGCGATCTCATCGACAACGGCCTTTGAAGAATCGTCAACCACTTTGCCGAACACCGTGTGCTTGCCGTATAGCCAGGTGGTCGGGGCCACTGTGATGAAGAACTGCGAACCATTGGTGCCCGGGCCGGCGTTTGCCATGGCCAAAACGTACGGGTCGTTGAAGTTGAGCTCGGGATGGATCTCATCCTCGAACTGATAGCCGGGGCCGCCGGTTCCGCGGCCCAACGGGTCGCCTCCCTGAATCATGAAGCCGTCGATCACACGGTGGAAGATCGTGCCGTCGTACAGGGGCTCGGTGGTTTTCTCCCCCGTGGCCGGGTTGGTCCACTCGCGCTTTCCTGTGGCCAGTTCGACGAAGTTGGCAACGGTCTTGGGGGCGTGGTTGGGATAGAGCTCCACGACGATGTCGCCGTGATTAGTGTGAAGTGTTGCTTCCATGCGTCCATCTTCCCACAGGCTTGCTAAAAGCTGCGGAAGACGTTCGCCGACGGCGGGACCCAAGCCGTCATGTCATCGAGTTGGGCGTCGTAGACTCATAGAGCCGACACGCCGCCGTCGGCCGCATCGGCAGCCAAACTTCTTTTGCGCGGACCGTGAGGCGGAATATGCGGTGCAAGAAGCAACGCGCCGTAGGACGCGACAAGGAAAAATGCCACGGATCCCTGTTGATTCGACGAGAGAACGGGGTAACGCCCGATGGCAAAGGCGTAGATCAGGGCGTCGAGCAGGAGTCCCGAAATTGCCACCACCGTGCTGAACAGCAAGCGGTCGACAAGCGCGTCCTCGCGGCCGTGTCGGTAGAGGCCGTAGGCGAGGCGTGAGACCACCAGAGCTCCC
>CAUSGP010000274.1:0-2823 GCA_963531075.1 uncultured Actinomycetaceae bacterium
CTCTTCGGATCGGCGGTTATCGCCCCGGGCCTGGGCCTGCTGCAGAGCACTTTCGTCTTCGCTGGTACCCGGGGCGCCAAAGACGGCGGGCTCAACGCGCCACAGGCTTCGATCATCTCCTCCCTGGCTAGGGGAATCTTCGACAACTCACTCAACTGGACGTATATCGGTTGGGGCGCGGCCATCGGAGTTGTAATCATCGTCATCGACGAAATTCTCAAGCGCAGCACGAAGAACAAGCTCAAGCTTCCGCCCCTTGCGGTGGGAATGGGCATGTACCTCATGCCCACGACAACCCTGACGATCGCCCTCGGCGCCGTGCTTGGCATGCTCTATGACAAATGGGCCGAACGATCCGGCGGCGACGTCGAAGGGAAGAAGCGCATGGGGGTTCTCATGAGCACCGGGATGATCGTGGGCGAATCGCTTTTCGGGGTCGTCTACGCAGGAATCGTCGGATTGTCGGGCAAGGACGCACCTTTGGCAATCGTCGGGGATGGATTCACAACACCGGCGAAGCTCATCGGAACGGTGGTATTTGCCGCCGCGGCTACCCTTCTCTACAAATACGCCCGAGTGCTGGCCATGAGGTGATCCGTGGGGTCCCGGCGTTTTGCCGGGACCCCACGCATCGGAATCATGGCTCTTCTATGGAATCAAGGCCCTTCTATGGCCGTCCGCTGCGATTTTTTCTTCGCTTCATAGGCGATGAGAAGAATGGCGAGCCATATCGGCATGATGATTGCGGCGGCCCGATAGTCAGGATTGAAGGCCATGAGGATGAAGACGCCTACAAGCGAAATGAGGGCGATCTTATTCGACGCCATTCCACCCGGAAGTTTGAAGGCCAAACCGACTGCGCCAGAACCAATGTGTTTTCGGAATGCTCCGTGCGTCAGCAAGATCATGACCCATGAAATGATAGAGGCGCCGAGCGCCGTCGACATGAGGATCGAAAATGCTGCATCCGGGAGGAAGTAGATGACGGCCACGGACACCGCCGTCACTAACGAGGAAAAGAGGACCCCCACATAGGGAATGCCGCGGTGCGACAGACGCATGAACGCCGTCGGTGCATTCGCTTGGCGGGCCAACGAATAGAGAACGCGGCCATTCGAGTACAGACCGGAGTTGTAGACGGACAGCGCGGCGGTCAACACCACGAAATTAAGGATGTGCGCCGCAGCCTGGATGCCCACCGAATCGAAGATCTGAACAAAGGGGCTGAGCTTGCCATCGATTTTCTTCCAGGGCACCACCGCCATGACGATCGCCAAAGCGCCGATGTAAAAGATGAGAATGCGGTAGACCACCTGATTGACCGCTTTGGGGATGGACCGTTTGGGATCGTCGGCCTCCCCCGCCGTTATCCCAATGAGCTCAATCCCGCCGAAAGAAAACATGACGAAAACCAGGGAGGCCAACAGGCCCCCAAGATGCTTGGGGAAGAAACCGTCGCTGAGTAGATGGCCAAAAGATGGATCGGGCAGGTTCGTGTTGGAGTTGACTCCCGCCACGATCACGTAGACGCCCAAAATAATCATGCCGACAACGGCTGACACTTTGATCGCCGAGAACCAGAATTCGAATTCGCCGAACGCCCTGACTCCCACCAAATTGATGGCTGTGATGATGAGCAATACGACGGCCGCGCTTGCCCACGCCGGCACTGACGGGAACCAGTATTGGATGTATGTGCCGACCACCGTCAGTTCGGCCATCGCCACGGCAACGTAATTAAACCAATAGTTCCAGCCGGCCACAAACCCCGCCCGAGGGCTCCAATAATCGTTGGCATAACGGCTGAAAGAGCCCGAACTCGGCCGATGGACCGACATTTCCCCCATCGCCCGCACCACAAAGAAAATGATGATTCCGCCTAGCATGTACGCCAGAAGAATCGACGGGCCGGCAAGCTTGATTCCCGACGCCGAACCGTAAAACAGACCCGTGCCAATAGCACCGCCAAAGGCGATCATCTGAATATGGCGCGTGGTCAGCCCCTTGCGAAGGCCATCGGCGTCTTTCTTGGCGACAACGTCGCCGAGCTCGCCCTCGTTCCCGACACTTGACGGCGATTCTTCGCTCCCGGCACTCCGTAACGATTCCTGCGGACGCCGGCTCGAATCCTTGCCGCCGCGGCCACTTGCGCTTGTGGGATCACTCATTGGTTCTTCACTCCTCGCGTGTCACCGGGCTATCAGCCTCAGCCGCCCGCACTGGAACGTCGGACCCCATCGGTGACGCGGACACCGGGTCACCGGGCCCCGTGGAACGGCGTTGGACTAACAGACTTCGCGGACGGCACCGGACCAACGGGATCTCGTCGCCGCTGCTGGGCCGCGTAAGCGATAAATAGAATTGCCAACCATATCGGAAGAATGATGACCGCCGTTCGATAATCGGGACTGAAAGCCATGAGCGTGAGGAGGCCCGCAAGCCACACGAGAACAATCGAGTTTGTAGTCTTCCCACCGGGGAGCTTGAATGAAAGCTCCGCCTCGTTGTGGGGGCCGATGACCTTCCTAAACTTCCTTTGGGTGATCAAAATGATCACCCATGAGATGATCCCGGAGGCTAATGTCGTCGAAATGACGATCGTGAAAGCCGTTTCCGGCAGGAAGTAGATGATCGCGACCGCAGCCGCTGTCACAGCCGAGGAGAAGAGCACACCGACAAACGGAATCCCACGGCGAGACAACCTGGTGAACGCCTTTGGCGCGTTGCCCTGCCGCGCAAGCGAATAGAGCATGCGCCCGTTTGAATAGAGACCGGAGTTGTAGACGGACAGCGCGGCGGTCAACACCACGAAATTAAGGATGT
>CAUSGP010000275.1:0-2806 GCA_963531075.1 uncultured Actinomycetaceae bacterium
CACCCATCATGCTTAGGGTTACGACAGGAGTTCATGCGGGGGGCCACGAGTTCATCGCGACGGCCGTCGAGGATCAAAAGTTCGGTTTGTCGATCGCAGGAGGAGCCGCCTGGCGTGCGATCGAGGAGGCCGTGAAAGCGCCGAATCTGCGCCTTGTGGGGCTGCATTCGCACATCGGCTCGCAAATTCTGGCCATTGATGGTTTCAAGAAGGCCGCCAGCGCCGTGCTTGATCTGCGGGCGCGGGTGAGCCGCGAGCTTGGAATCGATCTGCGAGAAGTCGATTTTGGAGGCGGATACGGGGTGCGGTACACGAGCCTCGATTCTTCGCCTCCGCATCCCGGGGAATTCGCGCGAACTCTGGCCTCGATCGTTGCGTCCGACTCGGCACAGACGGGGATCGAGCCGCCCAGGGTCTCGATCGAGCCCGGACGAAGCATCGTCGGCCCCGCGGGCGTGACCCTCTACACCGTTGGAACACTGAAGACAGTGGACCTGGATGACGGGCCGCGCCGTTATGTTTCCGTCGACGGCGGAATGAGCGACAACATCCGTCCCGCCCTATACGACGCCGACTACACGGCAACCCTGGCGTCTCGCGAGCCAGCCGCGGGTGTCAGGAGCCGGATCGTAGGCAAACACTGCGAAAGCGGGGACATTGTGGTGCGCGACGTGTCTTTGTCGGAGGATCTGGAAGCCGGAGACATTCTGGCGGTTCCGGTCACCGGGGCCTACGGGCGTTCGATGGCGTCGAATTACAATCACCTGCCGCGTCCCGGTGTCGTGGCGGTCCGTCAAGGTGCGGCTCGATGGATCGTGCGAGGTGAAAGCGTGCAGGACGTTCTTGCCCAGGACACCGAATACACCCCTGAGACGAGTTCGCGCTGAGGCTGCGCCCGCGCTCCAACGGGTGAGACCCGTGACATGAGCGCGGTCGGGCCGTTGGTGTCCGCTTCTTACGCGCTCCAACGGGTGAGAGCATCGAGAAAGGGGCGCAGCTCCACAGCGGGAACCTGACCGGGCGCGGAGGCTCTGCCGACGGAAGCGAAAGTCGCGCATGAGCCGAAGACCGCGCCGGCGATGCGCGAGACCACTCCTATCGGCCCCATCGCCATCGTGATGAGCGGGCGGTCGAAGGTCTGCGAGGCTTCTCTTGTGGCACCGAGGAGAATGAGCAGATCTTCCACCGAGGCCGGCATGCAGGCCAATTTGAGGATATCGGCCCCAAGCGTATCCATAGCCGAGAATCGCGATGCGATCGACTCGGCCGGGGGAGTGCCGCGAAAGTCGTGATACGAGGTGACTACGGCCACTCCCTCGTTATGCGCCCCATCAACGATCTCGCGCACCGCTGTGGCGTCACGGAACGCTTCGACGTCAATTGCGCTCACCTTTCCCGATCGAGCGAGGGCGAGAAGCATGTCTCGATAATCGTGGACGTCGATTTCCTTCCCGCCTTCGTCCGCCGTTCGAAATGTGGCGAGGATCGGCAGCGGCGTCGAATCCGCCAGAATGTCGAGAGCGCCGAGCAGCTCCTCATCTTCAAGGAGATAATCCACGCGCCATTCGACGACGTCTGCCCCGGCCTGTGCGGCCTTGACCGCCTGTTCGGCAAGCTCGTTCGACCTCTCGGCCGTAGTCGGGACGATGATCTTCGTCCGCCCCTCGCCAAGGATGACGTCGCGCAATTGTACGGCTGCCACCGCGCCTCCATTTTCTCTTTGTCTGTGCTTTCGTTTATGCAGCTTCCTTTTTATGTGGCTTCCACGTGCTCCCGGGTTTCGACCCCATTGGCTCGGACTCAGCCGTGCGGCTCGAAGGGCCTTTGCTTCCGCCCGATCCGGAGTTTTCACCCGCTGTGGCATCTAGAAGCGTTTTCCGATTCTTTCACACGTTCTTTCGTTTCTTCGGCGCGGCGCCGTCAGAGTTTTCTGCGGAAGCTATGGATGGGCGGGCCTCTATCGCCCGATGGCGGTAAGCTACTTCCAGTGAAAGGAGAACCGTGACCGCCGTTAAAATTGCTCTTCTCGGGGCGGGGACCGTGGGAACGCAGGTTGCCCGCCTGCTCTCAGAGCAGAAAGAGGACCTTGCCGCCCGATCGGGCGCTCAGCTCGAGCTCATCGGAATTGCCGTGAGGGATATCACTGCTCAACGAGATCCCGCCGTCGACAAGTCCCTTCTGACGGATGATCCCACGTCAATCATCGATGATGCGGATATCGTTATCGAACTCATGGGGGGCATAGAGCCCGCCCGCACCCTCATTTTGCGCGCTTTTGCTGCGGGAGCGTCCGTCGTCACCGGCAACAAGGCGCTTTTGGCGGCGCATGGCCCCGAGCTGTATGAAGCCGCCGCAAAAGCCGACGTCGATCTCTACTACGAGGCCGCCGTCGCGGGCGCCGTTCCGGTCGTCTACGGGCTGCGCGAATCTTTGGCGGGTGACAGAATCACCGCCGTTTTGGGAATCGTCAATGGGACGACGAACTACATCCTTGATGAGATGACCACGAAGGGTCTCGGTTTCGATGAGGCTCTGAAGAAGGCGCAGGAGCTTGGATACGCCGAGGCCGATCCGACGGCGGATGTCGACGGCCTCGATGCCGCGGCCAAGTGCGCGATTCTCGCCTCCCTGGCATTTCACACTCGCGTGAGCATCGACGATGTTCACGTCCACGGCATTCGTTCGATAGCCAAAGCGGATATAGAATCGGCGGCACGGTCGGGATGCGTGGTCAAGCTCATAGCTTCAGCGAAGAGGCGCGCCGATGGCCTCGAGCTGCATGTCGGCCCGACCCTCATCCCCCTTG
>CAUSGP010000276.1:0-2769 GCA_963531075.1 uncultured Actinomycetaceae bacterium
CCCTGCCACGCCTGCGTTCCAGATCTTCA
This sequence comes from uncultured Actinomycetaceae bacterium, assembly GCA_963531075.1. Lineage (GTDB taxonomy): Bacteria > Actinomycetota > Actinomycetes > Actinomycetales > Actinomycetaceae > Peptidiphaga. The sequence goes on from CAUSGP010000276.1 coordinate 30, forward strand.
CCCAAGGCGGTCACAACCTTCTCGAGGTGGGCGATGCGCTGGCGCAGTTTCTGCTCCCGGTCACGAGCCTGCATGAGTTTGGCGATACCCGCTAAGTTGACTCCCTCCTTCTGGGAGAGACGTTGAATTTCGAGGAGGCGATCGACGTCATTCAAGGAGTAACGCCTCCCGCCGCCTCGAGTTCGCTTGGCTTGAACGAGGCCGAGCCTGTCGTACTGGCGCACCGTCTGGGCGTGCATACCGGCCAGCTGAGCCGCCGCGGATACAGTGAGAACCGCCGCGTCGCGTCCAGTCACGTCAGCTCCTCGCCAGAGTATTGAATTCGGCACGGGGATCGGCATCTCCCGTGGCGCTCGCGAAATCCTCGACGGCTTTGCGAGCGTCCTCCGACAGCTTCTTCGGCACAACGACTTTCAGCCGAACGTACATGTCGCCGCCCTTGAGGCCCTTGGACCGCACCCTCACGAGCTTATCGGTGGATGATCCTCCGGGTATCTTGACCGATACGGTTTTCCCCTCGAGCGTGGGGATTTTGATCGTTGCGCCCAGAGCAGCCTCCGCGAAGGAGATTGGCACATCGACGTATACGTCTTTGCCTTTCAACTCGTAGACTGGGTGCTTCTCAATATCGACGGTCACGAGTATGTCGCCGTCGGGTCCACCATTGACCCCGGCGCCGCCCTTGCCGGGTACACGGATCTTCTGACCCGCGGAGATCCCCGCCGGAATCTTTGCCGTGACAGATCTGCCGGAAGCCGTCGTGATCTTGACAGTGGTACCCGAAGCGGCTTGACGCAATGGGATCGACACTTTGGTCACCAGATCCTCGCCACGCGAGGCACGCCGAGACGAATTGAAGCCGAAACGCGAGCTTCCGCCCCTGCCGGAGCCTCCGAACATGTTCAAGATGTCCTCGAAACCCCCCGTCGAAGCATTTGCTCCGTTTCCATAGGTGTAGCTGCCGAAGGAGCCGCCTCCCCCGCCGAACATCGAGGAAAACATGTCCTCGAATCCGGCGTCGTTCCCGCCGCCGGCGGTGAAGCGAGGACCACCGGCCCCGAAAGCGCGAATCGCATCGTATTGCTTGCGATCTTCTTCATTGGACAGCACTTGGTAGGCTTCGCCCACTTCCTTGAACCGCTCTTCGGCCGCGGAATCCCCCGGATTCTTGTCGGGGTGGTACTGGCGCGCCAGCTTGCGATAAGCCTTTTTGATTTCCTCCGCCGAAGCGTCTTTCGAGACTCCCAATGCCGAATAGAAGTCCTTGCCAATCCAGTCTTGGTTAGCCATCGCTTCTCACCTCCTTCATCATGTACAACGCGATGTTCACTCGGGGGACACTACTCCGACCCGTGCCGGACGAAGGACTCTCTCGCCTATTCGGTATCCGGGTTGGACGAGCGTCCCGATCACTTCGGCCTCAACCTCCGCCGACGTCGAATGCATGAGCGCCTCGTGAATGAGGGGATCGAAGGCCTCGCCAACTTTCCCGTAGCGCTCCAATCCGAAGGACGAACCCAGCGTGGATTCGAGCTTCTCGGCAATAGCCCCAAAGGGGCCAGTCAAATCACCGTGCTGACGGGCAAGTTCGACGTCGTCGAGAACGGGCAGCAGAGCGTCAAGAACCGACGTCACCCCCTCCTCGCGACGCACCGCCCCTTCGGCTTTGGAACGCCGGACGAAGTTCTTGTACTCCTGCTCCAGGTTGTAAAGGTCGGCGCTGCGCCTGGCCACCTGGTCCTCGAGCGAAGAAATGGTCGACATCGCCTCGGCGAGCGGATCGGTCGCAGCATTGAGTCCATCATCTGCAAGCGAAGATTCGTGCGCCGCATCGGCACGTCCGGGTTCGGAGCCCTCTCTCCCGGCGGGCACATGTTCTTCGCCATCGGTTTCTTCGCCACCGGCGCTCGAAAGAGCGTCCGTGCCGGACGAGCCGGCAGTGCCGAACTTCTCGCCCGGCTGGCGAGTTGCCTCTGGTTTTTCACCTTGCTTCCGGGCCGTGCCCGACTGGCCCTCCGGAGGCCCATCTTGCGGCCCGGGGGCCGGGGTAGCCCCGAAGGCAGCCCCGACCTCATCGAAATCCGGGTTCGTCACTTTTGCTCCTCGTCGTCGACGATTTCAGCGTCCACGACTTCTTCCCCACCCGTCTGGGTTCCGGAGGAAGAGTCTCCAGTCGACGGCGTGCCAGTCTCGGCCTGCTGCGAGGCGTACATGGCTTTGCCGATCTCTTGGGACTTCTCATTGAGCTCGGTGAGGGCGGACGAAACGGCGTCAAGGTCGTCGCCCTTGAGGGCTTCACGGACCTTCTCGACCGCATCGCGCACGTCGCTAGCGACGTTATCCGGGACCTTGTCGGCGTTGTCCTTGAGCAGCTGCTCGATCGAGTAGACCGTCTGCTCCGCCTGATTGCGGACCTCGGCCTCTTCGCGGCGCTTGGAATCCTCGGCCGCATGCTCCTCAGCTTCCTTGACCATGCGCTCGATCTCTTCCTTGGGCAAAGCCGAGCCGCCGGTGATCGTCATCGACTGCTCCTTGCCCGTCGCCTTATCGCGAGCCGAGACGTGGACGATGCCGTTGGCGTCGATATCGAAGGTGACCTCAATTTGCGGAACGCCTCGGGGCGCCGGCGCGATGCCGGTCAGGTCGAAGGTTCCGAGCAGCTTGTTGTCGCGGGGGAACTCGCGCCCGCCCTGGAACACCTGAATCGTAACGGACGGCTGGTTGTACGTAGCGGTGGAGA
>CAUSGP010000277.1:0-2732 GCA_963531075.1 uncultured Actinomycetaceae bacterium
AGGCCGCCGCGAAATCCGCCGGCCTTCCCCTCTACCAGTACCTCGGCGGCCCGAATGCGCACGTCCTGCCGGTGCCGATGATGAACATCCTTAACGGTGGCTCGCACGCGGATTCCAACGTCGATATCCAGGAATTCATGATCGCCCCCTACGGCGCCGATTCGTTCAAGGAGTCGCTGCGTTGGGGCTCGGAGGTCTACCATTCCCTCAAGTCGGTGCTGAAAGAGCGTTCTCTTGCCACGGGTCTGGGCGACGAGGGCGGTTTTGCCCCCAACCTTGAGTCCAACGCTGCGGCGCTCGACCTCATTTGCGAGGCCATCGAGAAGGCGGGTTTCAAGCCGGGAGCCGAGGTGGGCCTCGCGCTTGACGTCGCCTCCACGGAATTCTTCGCCGACGGTAGGTACACGTTCGAGGGCGGTGCCAAGGACACCGACTTCATGGTCGATTACTACAAGAAGCTCGTTGAGGATTATCCGCTTGTTTCCATCGAAGATCCCCTTTCCGAGGACGAGTGGGACGCATGGAAGGCCCTGACCGAGGTTCTTGGGGACAAGGTCCAGCTCGTCGGCGACGACTTCTTCGTCACCAACCCCGAGCGCCTGGCAAAGGGCATCAATTTGAGGGCTGCCAATGCGCTTCTTGTCAAGGTCAACCAGATTGGAACGATTTCCGAGACTCTTGAGGCCGTTGAGCTCGCCCACCGCAACGGCTACCGAACGATGACCTCGCATCGCTCGGGTGAAACCGAGGACACGACGATCGCAGACCTGTCCGTGGCCACGAACTCCGGCCAGATTAAGACCGGTGCGCCTGCCCGCGGCGAGCGCATCAACAAGTACAACCAGCTTCTGCGCATCGAGGACCAGTTGGGCGAGAACGCCGTTTTCGCCGGCCGTGGCTCATTCCCGCGCTACAAAGGCTGATACCCGCCTGACGTTTGCCAGGCAGGCCGCAACGGCTGAACGGCAAAGGCCCCCGGAAGAAGATCCGGGGGCCTTTGCCGTTGGTCAGTAAGGGCTCTTTCCGGGGCCTTTCTTTTGGGCGGTGAACCTTTCCCTTGGCGACACGCCGCCGTGAAGCCGCCCTTAGATCTTGCGACCGGGGGTGAGGATATCGTTCGGATCAAGGGCTTTCTTAATCGCACGCTGCACCGAGCGAGTGTCGGGGCTCAGAAGATGATCGATTTCCGTGTGCTTGAGGTGGCCGATGCCATGCTCGCCCGAAACCACGCCTTCCATGCCAATCGCCATACGGCAGATCTCATCAAGCAGGGACTCGGCAGCCGCCGCTTCCTCGGTGCCTTCGCCGCATTCGACGATCGGATGGATGTTGCCGTCGCCGGCGTGGGCTAGAATCGAGACTTTGCGCCCGCGTTTTACGGAAATCTCCTCAATTCCGTGGATGGCCTCGGCCAGGCGTGAAATTGGGACGGAGACGTCGCCGATCACTTGCAGGCCATTGGCGGAAAGGGCCGGATATGCATCGCGGCGAACCTGGAAGAGCCGTGTTCCCGCCTCGAACTCCACGGCGGTTGCTCCGTATTCGCGGCACACATCCGCGTATTCTTCGATCGCTGCCTTCGCGTTTTCCCCCTCGGCCTGGCCGAGTAGAAGCGCCGCGCCAGGCTGGGGAATTTGAAGATCTGGATTGCGCCGATTGACAAGCTCAACGCCCAAGGCGTCGATGAGCTCGAGGGAAACCGGCCGCGGCTCGCACGCGCGGAGCATGACGGTAGCGTATCCGGCGTCCTCCGCCGAATCGAAACAGGCGAAGAAGGTGTAGTTCTCATGCTGGTTGAGCGGCTCAATGCGAATGACGGCCTGGGTGATGACGCCCAGCGTCCCCTCCGAGCCGATGAAAAGCTCCTTAAGGTTAAGAGATGAGACGTTCTTGATCGTCTTCGATCCCACATGGATTACCCTGCCGTCGGCGAGAACCACTTCGAGTGCGCGAACCCAGTTGATTGTTACGCCGTGGCAAACCGCCCGCAATCCTCCCGCATTCGTGGCGATATTGCCGCCCACGGAGCACATTGAGGCCGACGCCGGATCAGGTGCGAAGAAGAACCCGTCTTTCGCGAGTTCCTTGTTGAGCTGAGCGTTGATGATGCCGGGCTCGATAACGGCGATGCCGTTCTCATAGTCGATTTCGAGAATCCGATTCATCTTGTGAAGCGCGATGATGAGACCGCCCGGATAGGCGACGGCGCCTCCGGCGAGTCCCGACCCGCCCGTGCGCACGGAAACGGGGACTTTATGGGCATTCGCCCAGGCCAGTGCTTTCGAAACGTCCTGCGTCGTTTCAGCGAACACAGCTCCGAGCGGCTCGCCCTCTGGAATCATCCACGACATATCCCTGGCATAGGGAGCGATCGTTTGCTGCTCGGTGACGAAACATTCGCCCAATTCGTCACGAAGCTCCTGAAGGTCTGCTGTTGTGATCGACATTTTTCCTCTTCCCATACAACTCGTCGTTGAGTCGTCATCGAAGGCTCCGGGGTGCGTTCCCGAAGGCGCTCGAGTGGTGAAACTCATTGCTCCGATTGTACGCGTGAGGCATTCGAATGTCAGATGAATGAGCGACGCCAGGCCGGGGGCGGAGGGCCCGGAAGTGAACGACCAGTGGGACTGTCAGGCGGTGTTCCTCGGGCCAGCGTTCGAGGGCGCGAGGGTCCTGGACGACCGGAGCTTTAGGTCCGGCACACGAGGTCCTAAAAAAATCGCCTGAGGCCA
>CAUSGP010000278.1:0-2727 GCA_963531075.1 uncultured Actinomycetaceae bacterium
CCCGAAGGCCACGCCGATGTTGCGCTGGGTAGTTGAGTCGGTGAGATCGCGCTGGAGCCGCGAGGTGACGAGCGTTTCTGCGAGAGTTCCGAACAGAGCGGAAGAGATTTCGAGATTCGCCTCGGCATTCTCGAAGCGGATGGGATTGACCTTGTGTGGCATCGTGGAAGAGCCGGTTGTGCCCTGGGCGGCCAAGTTCTGGTGGAAATAGTCGAGCGATATGTAAGCCCACATGTCGGTGGCGAGGTTGTGCGCGATGCGATTGGCATGGACGACGTCGGCGAACAGGTCCGCCTGCCAATCGTGGGATTCGATCTGTGTGGTCAGCGGGTTCCAGGTCAAACCGAGACCTTCGACGAAAGCGCGGGATAGTGCTGGCCAGTCGGCGTCGGGTACGGCGACGACGTGCGCGCCGAAAGTTCCGGTGGCGCCGTTGATCTTGCCCAGGTAGTCGGCGCTCGCGATTCTGCGCAGCTGGCGGCTCAGCCGGTGGGCGAAGACGGCCATTTCCTTGCCCACCGTGGTGGGGGTTGCTGTTTGCCCGTGCGTGCGTGAAAGCATGGGAAGGTCGGCGTGCCGGTGCGCCAAGTCGGTAAGCGCGTCGTGGAGCTTGAGCGCGGCGGGGAACCACACGTCGGTGATCGCACCTTTGATGCACAGCGCGTAGGCGAGATTGTTGACGTCTTCGGAGGTGCACAACACGTGGACCATTTCGGCCAGGCGGGGAAGAGCGCTGGCGGGGCCGACCGTCTCCGGTGCGGCTTCCATCCGACGTTTGATGAGGTACTCGACGGCTTTGACGTCGTGTCGCGTTTCGGCCTCGATCGCAGCGTGTTCGGCGATCTCCGGCTCCCCGAACCCTTGAGGTATGGCCCGGAGGTAGGCAATGTCGGCCTCCGTTATCGTGGGGGCTCCCTCGATCACATTATTTTGTGACAGGAAGATGAGCCATTCTACTTCGACGGCGATCCTCGCCCGGTTGAGAGCCGCTTCGGAAAGGAATGCGGTGAGCGGGGCGACGGCTTCGCGGTAGCGGCCATCCAGAGGGCCAAGCGTAATCATGACGCCATTCTCGCATGAATGGCTGGATTGCGCCGCAATGTCCGGGTGACGGCCAAGCAGCCGGTCGCCTGTAGCAGCCGGTCGCCTATAAAGCTAACGTTGCTTTCGAATAAGGCGCAGTGTCCGTCGGAACTGCCAGCGCCCTCCTTAAACGTAGTGTTGCGCCTCGTCTACCGTTTGCCGTCCGTATCCGCCGCCGAACAGCGCCGCGTGGACAATGAGCATGTGCAGACGGTGCAGACCCGCACGTTCCTGCCAGCCGTCGGCCAAAGGAGAGGCTTCGTCGTAGGCGGCGTAGATTCGATCGACGTATGGCGCGCCGAACACCGTCAGCTGGGCGAGGTCGGATTCGGCATGCCCGCCATGACAGGCGGGATCGATGAGAACGCCGACGACGTCGCCCGGGCTGCTTTCCAAGTTGCGCGCAGGCATTCTTGCCGGTTCCTTTACCCTGTTTTTTGCCTCGCCAAACCCTGCCGGCCAGTCTGCCCTTTTCTCCGTCCAATCAAAGCCTTCGGCTCCCTTCACAGCAGATTCGCGCGGGACCCACATAATATTTCCCGCCCACAGGTCGCCGTGGATCAGGGCTGCGTCTGTTCGAACCAGTGCCGGCTGCGGTGAATCGAAGTGGCCGTCGCGCAAACGTTCTGCCAACCGTTCGATCACTGCCGCCCCGGCGACGTCGATTGATCCGTTTCTCCGGGCATCGGAAAGATAGGGTAGAAGCCTGTCCTCAGCATAGAATTCGCCGAATGGGCGGGAACGGTCGGGGCCTGTCAAGGGGAGCTCCGCGGCGCCCATGACGCCGTCGTCGGCCGTTCCATCAGGTTGCACGAGCCCTGCGGGCGCTTGTCCGAAGACGCGTGAGCCCTCGGGGCAGAAAGCGTGAGTGAAAGCGAGGCGCCGGCCGAATTCGACGGCGGCCGCGGGCGAAGCGGAGGAGGCTGCAAGTCTTGCTGTCTCCAGGCTTGCCGACGTTGCGCGAAGCAACCGCACGACGGGTGCACCGCCGGCCCTTGCAGCGTGCCCCAACTCGGCCAAGCCGGCTGCCTCTGCGGCTATCGCTCGCCTGCTCGCGCGCTTGGTGAAGCTTGCATTCATAACTTAGATACTTTACTCGACTATCCCGCGGGTCCGTCAATGGGTAACGATTTCGTAAGACAGGGCTACATGACCCTGTTTGTCGGGGCAAAATCGTCCAAGGCCTTATCGAGCACGCCCTCGTCGAAAGGGCATAAGGCGCTCTGTAAAGCCGGTAATTCAAGCGACATCAACCGGTAATTCAGGCGATATCAAGGAGGAGGTAAAGCCTCTTGGTTTCACCACAGTGGTGGATGTGTCCGAAGGGGAGACAAGAGCTCTATTACTACAGCGAGGGTGATGGGGGCATCAATGTGGGTATGACTCGCGAAAAAGTCTTCGGCTGGTATGCGACCGGATGTTGGCCCGCCCCGGCAGGTTCGACGTCCGATCCCGATGGGCGTCTGGATACGCCAAATCCAAGCGAGTTTACTCGGACGTCGCCTCCATTTGAAGGAGTTCGTTGACTCATTTGTTCTGATCCACGTGATTAACCCTGATTCAGGCGAGATTCGTTGAACCGGAACTTCGATTTGGGCAGGCTCTCCCCGTGTGCCGTGTGCCGTGTGCCGTGTGCCGTGTGCC
>CAUSGP010000279.1:0-2690 GCA_963531075.1 uncultured Actinomycetaceae bacterium
TGACGGCGGACTGAGGGTGCGTGACAATGGGCGCGGCATCCCGGTCAACGAACATCCGACCGAACACAAACCCGCCGTCGAAGTGGTTATGACGATCTTGCACGCCGGTGGAAAATTCGGCAATGGTGGATATGCAGTGTCGGGAGGGTTGCATGGCGTGGGTGTGTCGGTTGTCAATGCGCTCTCCACACGAATGGAAACCGAGGTGCGCCGCGATGGGTACGTATGGCGCATCTCCTTTGAAAACGGCATTCCCACGGGGCCTCTTGAGCGCGGTGAACAGACTGACGAACATGGGACGACGCAGACATTCTGGGCGAATCCGGACATCTTCGAGACCACGCACTACGATTTCGAGACTCTCCGGCGTCGTTTCCGTCAGATGGCCTTCCTCAACAAAGACCTGCGTATCACGTTGACGGATGAAAGGCCCACCGCTTTGCCCGAGGGTGACGAAGTCGCGGGTGAAACAGGCGAAAGCGAGCCGACGCCGGGATTCCGCAGCGTGTCCTATCTGTACTCGGGAGGGCTTCTCGACTACGTTAAGCACCTCAATTCGACGAAGAAGGTCGAGGTCATCCACCCCGACGTCATCTACTTTGAAGCCGAGGATCCTGAAAGGCAGATCCAATGTGAGATCGCCATGCAGTGGACTTCTGCTTATTCGGAAACTCTCAACACTTTCGCGAACACGATCAATACGACCGAGGGCGGCACCCACGAAGAGGGCTTCCGCTCGGCATTGACGAGCGTCATCAACAAGTACGCGCGAGATAAGGGCCTGCTCAAAGACAAGGATCCCAACCTTTCGGGTGACGACATCCGCGAAGGCTTGACCGCAATTATCTCGGTTAAGTTGGGAAATCCTCAGTTTGAAGGCCAAACGAAAACCAAACTCGGAAACACCGAGGCACGGACTTTCGTTCAGCAGCAGGTCTACTCGCATGTGACCGACTGGCTCGACATGCACCCCAACGAGGCCAAGGACATCATCCGCAAGGCCCTTCAGGCTTTCGCCGCAAGGGCTGCCGCTCGCAAAGCGCGTGAAGCGACCCGACGTAAAAGCGTCCTTGAATCGGCGTCGATGCCAGGAAAACTCAAGGATTGCACATCGCGTAACCCCGAAGAATGCGAGATTTTCATCGTCGAGGGCGATTCTGCCGGAGGCTCGGCTGTCAACGGACGCGACCCGGAGCATCAGGCGATCATGCCGATTCGCGGAAAGATCCTTAACGTCGAAAAGGCGCGTCTGGACAGAGCTCTTTCTTCGGATACGATCCAGGGGCTCATCACGGCCTTTGGAACAGGCATCGGCGATGAGTTCGACATGGCCAAGCTTCGCTATCACAAGATCGTCTTCATGGCGGATGCCGATGTCGACGGTTCCCATATCGCAACCTTGCTGTTGACTCTTGTCTATCGATACATGCGACCGCTCATTGAAGGCGGACATGTGTACCTGGCAATGCCCCCGCTTTACCGCATCAAATGGACAAATGCCTCCCACGATTACGTTTTCTCCGATCGTGAGCGCGACGAGAAGCTCACGGAGGGCAAAGACAAGGGCTACCGCCTTCCGCGTGAGGAAAGCCAACGCATACAGCGATATAAGGGCCTGGGCGAGATGAATGCTGAAGAACTGTGGGACACCACGATGAATCCGGACGCCCGCACTCTCAAACAGGTTTCGATCGATGACGCGGCCGCAACCGACGAAACTTTCGCCATACTTATGGGCGAAGACGTCGAATCTCGCCGAGGCTTCATCCAGCGCAATGCGCACGACGTGCGATTCCTCGATATCTAAGGCAAGGATCCAGTGAGCGAAGACATCGTCTACAACCACGGCCACATCAAAGGGGTCGACCTCCAACGTGAAATGGAGAAGTCTTACCTCGATTACGCCATGTCCGTCATCGTGGGGCGTGCGCTCCCAGACGTGCGTGACGGACTCAAGCCTGTGCACAGACGCGTTATCTATGCGATGTACGACGGCGGGTATAGGCCCGACAGTTCGTTTTCGAAGTCGGCGAAAGTGGTCGGCGACGTCATGGGTCACTACCATCCTCACGGCGACGTGGCCATCTATGACACCGTCGTGCGGCTGGTTCAGCCGTGGTCCATGCGCTACCCCCTCATCGCGGGCCAGGGAAATTTCGGTACGCCCGGCGATTTGGGTGCGGCTGCACCTCGCTACACCGAAGTGCGCATGGCTCCCCTCGCCATGGAAATGGTGCGTGACATCAAGGAACAGACGGTCGATTTCGAGCCCAACTACGATGGGTCGCTTCTGGAGCCCACCGTTTTGACGTCGCGTTTCCCGAATCTTCTGGTCAATGGATCTGAAGGCATCGCCGTCGGCATGGCAACCCGCATCCCTCCGCACAACCTGCGTGAAGTTGCTGCCGGGGTCCAGTGGTACCTGGATAACCCCGATGCGACGAAAGAAGAGCTGCTTGCGGCTCTTATCCAGCGGATCAAAGGCCCTGATTTCCCGACGGGCGCCCTCATCCTCGGCACTCGTGGCATCGAAGAGATGTATCGCACGGGTCACGGGTCGATCACCCAACGGGCGGTTGTCGAAGTAGACGAGATTCACGGCAGGCAGTGCCTTGTGGTGACCGACCTTCCCTACGAGGTCAACCCCGATCGGCTTCTCGACACGATGGTTGAGGGCATTAAAGCCGGGC
>CAUSGP010000280.1:0-2686 GCA_963531075.1 uncultured Actinomycetaceae bacterium
ATGGAAAAATAAAAGACGACTCTCGCCATGACGTGCGCCAGCGGAAGGAAGAGAAGGATTCTGCTGTCTTCGGCGTCAATGACCGGGCCTTCGGCCGCCAAGGTCGATAGCGTAACCGCAGCGATATTGCCGTGAGTGAGCTCAACGCCCTTCGGATTCCCGGTGGTGCCCGAAGTGTAGATGATCGTCGCTAGATCCTCGCCCTTCAGGGCGTTCTTGCGTTCGAGCACACGTGAGTCGGCGATCTTCGCCCCCGCGGCGTAAAGCTGTTGCAGCCCGTCGCTGTCATAGACGACGGTCGGCAGCAGACCGGGCGTCCTGACCGATTCGACGACGGCGGCGTGAGCGGCCGAGTCGGTCAGGACGAGGCGGACGTCCGCGTCGGCAACGATCCAGCGGATCTGCTCGGCCGAATTCGACTCGTAGATGGGAACCACAACGAGGCCGGCGTACTGGGCGGCCATGTCGAGCAGGCTCCATTCGTAGGAAGTCGCGCCGAAGATAGAGACGGCGTCGCCGGGCTTTAGGCCGAGTCCTATGAGCCCCCTAGCGGCGTGGATGACATCGGATTCGAATTGGGAGGCGGTGATTTTCACCCACGACGTGCCCAGCTCCGTGCGGCGTTCGATGCAGACGCCGTTGGGGGAGTCGGCTGCGCGGCGCGCGAGGAGCCACGGCACGGTCATGTGTGATTGGATTTTTGCGACAGGCTTATCGGACCAGGATCCGTCGCGGTGTTTCTTCACTGGAGCTCCTGACGTTGGGAGAATACACGGCAAGGCTAGTCCTTTTGGAACCACGTTACATATCGGTAAACGATCTGCCGAGAGCGCGAGACGTATCTCACGCTAGAATCTCCATATGAAAATTGCACGAGTAGGACTCGATCAGGGTCCGCGATACGCCCTTTTCAACGAAGAGGCGCACGAGTTCATTGTTCTGGCCGACGATCCCTTGTTCGGCGAAGGCAAACCGACGGGGCAGCGGCTCGACTCGAAGGAAGTGCGGCTCGTTTCGCCCATGATCCCCCGTTCGAAAGTCATTGGTTTCGGGGGAACCTATGGCGACGGGGAACCGCCCGCTTCGATGGACGAGCTTCTCGTGTTTCTCAAACCCAATACATCCGTCATCGGCCCGGACGATCCGATCGTGCTTCCGCCCTACCTTCCCGATGTGATCCACGAAGTCGAACTTGCCGTCGTCATCGGGCGCGTGGCCAAAGACGTCCCGCCCGAGCGCGCCAACGAAGCGATCCTCGGATACATGGTCGCCGACGACGTCACGGGCGTTCACGCCAATCTCGCGGTGGCCAAGGGGGCTGACACATTTTGTCCCGTCGGCCCGTTCATCGAAACCGAACTCGACCCCGCCGATCTGGCTTTGACCTCCTGGATTGACGGGGAAGTCTCCCGCGAAGGGCGCACATCCCAATTGGCTTTCTCCGTTCCCGAACTCGTTTCCCACGCGTCGAAGATGTTCACTTTGCTTCCAGGCGATATCATCCTCACGGGCTCTCCGGGTGTGCGCGACGGAGGGGAGGCCGGCATCGCTGCCGGTCAGGTGGTTGAGGTCGAATGCGAAGGCATCGGCAAGTTCCGCAGCCCCGTCGTCCGCAGAAGTTAGAACGCCCGTCCCGTGGACGTTGAACTTTCTGTCCGCGGATGTCGAACGCGATCGTCAGGGGAAGTCGTAACGACTCATCCGAAAAGTCGGAATGCCTTACGATGCGTGTGGGCGGCAGTGGAGCCACACCACACGCATCGTAAGGCTGTCAATCATCATGCTTGTTTCACGTCATACGGTTTTCAGTCATTGTGCCTGCGCCCCGATGCCAGCACGTGTTTTTCGAGAGGCGAACACATGAGGAGCGAGAAGATCGTCAGCAAAAAACCGATTCCCAGAACGGAGCCCAACTGAATGAAACTCTCAGGTGACGGCGATTTCTGCATGTAGGAGGTTGTCAACAAGCATCCCATTGCCGCAGCGAGCACCGATGTGACGACCAAAGGCCCCAGAATTTGATGAAACCTGCTTGCGGTGAAAACGCGGAAGGGAAATCCGACTTTCGACAGCGCCTCCGTTTGATCCGCTCGTTCGAACACGAGGCTCGCCTGATTCATGAGCGAAGAATGGGCGGCGACGACGAACCCAAAGGCCAAGGTTATCCATACTCCGGTTCTAACGTCGTTGACGACCCACTGAAACCTGTCACTGTTTCCCGGTGACGTGCTCACGAATCCCGCGACGAAGCACAGGAGGGCGACCCCGCCAATGCTCCGCCACACAGCTCGCGGATCGTCGAGGATACGCCGGACAGCCAGCAACCGTGGAACCGACGACGTCGCCGTGAAAGGACGCGTGACAATCTGGATAACCCATGGCCCGACCAGGGAAAGCTCGCCGATGAAGAGCACGACGAGGGCGCCGACTGTCACGAGCGCGCCTGCATCCGTCTTCGAGCTTTGGTTCATGTTTGCCCAGACGACGAAAGCGACCGCTGCGGCCACGAAGAATACGAAGCGCCATGCGCGCAGCGCTCGCGGCGTTTCCCTCCGCGTGACTCCCAAGGGCGAGATCCTCACCTTTTGCAGGCCGATCACGGTGGAAGCTGTAGCGATGAGCAGCAAGAGGACGAGCAGAATCGATATGCCCCACAACGGCAACATCATGAGTTCGATGTCGATGG
>CAUSGP010000281.1:0-2678 GCA_963531075.1 uncultured Actinomycetaceae bacterium
GGTTTTCGTGGTCCTCGCCGTCAGCGCCACCGCGGTGCGCGAATGGGTGCGCGGCGGCAATCGGGCGTCCGTGTCCAATTGAGTTATCGACTCTCTCCATGACTCGCGATAAACTAAAAGGCAGTTTAATTTAACGGGCGATTGTCCAAGCCTTTTAAATAGTCGGCTCGATTTGTTTGAAAACCTGGGAAAGGCGAGGCCGTGCCATATACCGCGTCGCTCGACCCCGATGAGATGAACGATTTGGGAGCGCGTTTGGAGAATCTTTCAGAGCAGCTTGTCGGGCTCAACAGTCCGAGAGGAGGTTCCGTTGATTCTCTTGGGACCTTCGATCTCGTGTTCGCTGCGATCAAGGTTCGCAGGGACGCCAAGAATCGCGCTAAGGAAGTCGCCGATTGGATTATGCAGGCTTCGCGGGCCGTGCATGAAACGACGGAGGGTTTTGAGGCCGCCGACGACGCATCTAGGCAAGAATTCGAGAAAAGTGCGGCAGACATATATGGCAAAGCGGACCGGGAGGATTGATCTTATGGGGATCTTCAGCAATGCCGTCGGCAAGCTGCAGGGTGATCCTGCGGTTGTGTTCGCCCTTTCGCGAAGCTGGAAAGCATATGCCGAGGAAGTGGCGGAAATCCGGGGCTCTTGCTTGAGCGCGGGTTCTTCTGCGCCCCGGTGGGCGGGGGAGTCGCGTGACAGTTTCGAACGGGGCGTTCAGACCGAGTCAGACGATCTCTCTACGCTCAGCAACGGAGCGAATGAAGCTGCCACTGCTCTGTTGACCTACGGGTGGGCTCTCGACAGTTATAAGAAGTCCGTGGCGGACCTCAAGGCGAGCAATGATGCGCTTGACGCCGAGTACGAAGGTTTGGATCCGGTTGTACAGTTGGTTAGCTACCCGCTCTTTCAAGAGCAAGCCGATAAGAACAAGGCGACGCCAAGGCTTCCCGAACGGTCTTCGTCGACGACGTCTACGGCAAGGGGGTGACGGGGCCGGACGGCAAGCCGAACTACGCCTCTATTCTCGAATCGGCATACGGGCAACAGCATCCCGGAGGCGCCCTCGGCTCGGGGAAGGACAATGGCATATCGGGCGGGTGGCCAAAAGAAGCCGCTCAGGATCTGACGAACAATCCGGCCTCAGACCTCAGCGGGCGAGCGGGATACTCTTCGGATGAAAGAAAGAAGATCATCGACGCCGCTAACAGTTCCAATCCGGTGACTGCGGAGACTGCAAGTGCGCCCCGTGGGAACTTCCCCAACGACGGCAAGGCGGAAGTCGGCGTAACTCTGCCCAAGGGCGAGAAAACAAATGCCGTAGTCTATGGCTCGCATGCTTATATGGTTGTCAATGCCGATCAAAACGGCGTGACATTGGCCAATCCGCAGGGGTATAACTACGATGAGAGTGGAAGGAAAGTTGACGAGACTTTCACCATGAGCTGGGAAGACTACGAAAAGTACTATGGATCCACGACGGTCGGGAGCGTCAAATGAGACGGATGATGCAAGCGCTGGCATGCGCCGTTCTATTCGCCGGACTCGCCGGGTGCGGGGGAGGGACCCCGGACCCGACCGCCTCCGCATCAACAACACTGCATTCCAATCAGCGGTCGGAAACCCCGACCGCGATTGACACGGCCCCGACAGCAGTGGATACGGCTCCGACCGAGGTTCGCCCGATTCCTGGCGGTCAGCAAACAACGCCTGCGACGGGCACGCCCACGGCGAGCGCGTCGCCGAACTCGGCATCTCAGAAAGGGCAGAAAAAAATGTGTGCAGGCAGCGAGTACATGGTCACTCTGTATGAAGACGGCCCCTTTTACCCGGGGGCGCCCAACGGTCCCAGCTATGTGGCAACGGGCATCCGCGTGGAAAACGGCAAAGGGCAGCTGGGCCTGGTCGGGGGCGACAGGGCATCGGGGGTCAACAAGCACGTCGAAGTGGGGCAGTCGGTCACCCACGACGGGGTCGGAACGTTCACCCTGCTCGACGTCGCCCCCGGAAGCGGACCAGGCGGGGGATCGGCTCAGTTCTGCTTCGTCCCCTCCGAGGGCTTCCAAGTCAACGATTCCCTCAAGAAGTGATCGGCCCGAGGCGGCGGCGGGCGTTTTCTAGTCGCTCGGAGCCCCGATCGCGCGGCAACGACTAAGGCGTAGTTTCCTTGATTGTGCAGAGGCCCGGCTTGGCCGGCGTTCTCTGGTTGCGCGGAAGTCTAGGCTTGGCCGGAGGTTCTCGACTGCCCCGGTCCCTCTGACGGCGCGAGGACGTCGCGAGGCTGTTTGGCCTCCATGAGGAGCGCTGAGCGCAAGCGGCGTCGGCGGAGAAAGAAGGAACTGTCTACCCCCTCTACTTTCTCGATTGCGAGTTCGCCGACTTCCCGACCTTTGGCGGTTGTCGTCACGACCAGAGACCGCCTATCGCCGGGTGCGGACACCCGCTTGACGAATCCATCTTCCTCGAGATTGCGAAGCCCTTGACTCGTGGTTCTGACATCTAGTCCCGAAAGCTCGGCAATCGCAACCTGCGGCGCCGGGCCGTCTTCCTGGGTTTCGAGCCACCATGCGCAGGTAAGCAGGATGAACTGGGAATGCGTGAGGTGGAGGGGGGCCAACGCTGCGGTCACTTCGCGGCGCCATAGCAGCATCGTGCGCCACAGCAAAAGCCCCGGGCTCCTATTG
>CAUSGP010000282.1:0-2657 GCA_963531075.1 uncultured Actinomycetaceae bacterium
ACTCGATGATCCCGATCGGCCGCGGCCAGCGCCAGCTCATCATCGGCGACCGCCAAACCGGCAAGACGGCCCTGGCGATCGACACAATCATCAATCAGAAAGAGAACTGGCTTTCTGGGGACCCGAAAAAGCAGGTGCGGTGCATTTACGTCGCCATTGGCCAGAAGGGCTCGACTATCGCTTCCGTGCGCGGAACCCTGGAGAAGGCCGGGGCTATGGAGTACACGACGATTGTGGCTTCCCCGGCTTCCGATCCCGCAGGATTCAAGTACCTGGCTCCCTACACCGGCTCGGCCATCGGCCAGCATTGGATGTACAACGGCAAACACGTGCTCATCGTCTTCGACGACCTGTCCAAGCAGGCCGAAGCCTATCGCGCGGTTTCCCTGCTGCTGCGCCGCCCGCCGGGGCGCGAGGCCTATCCGGGCGACGTCTTCTACCTGCATTCGCGCCTTCTTGAGCGCTGCGCCAAGCTGTCCGACGAGATGGGCGGAGGGTCCATGACGGGCCTGCCCCTCATTGAGACCAAAGCGAACGACGTCTCCGCCTACATTCCCACGAACGTCATCTCGATCACCGACGGGCAAATCTTCCTTCAGTCCGACTTGTTCAACGCCAACCAGCGCCCGGCGGTCGACGTCGGAATCTCGGTCTCGCGCGTGGGCGGCGACGCCCAGATCAAGGCGATGAAGAAGGTTGCCGGAACGTTGAAGATCACGCTCGCGCAGTACCGCGCGCAGGCGGCTTTTGCGATGTTCGCCTCGGATCTTGATGCGACCACGCGACAGCAGCTGACTCGGGGCGAGCGCCTCATGCAGCTGTTGCGCCAGGCCCAATACACGCCGCAGAGGGTCGAGGACCAGGTCGCCTCCGTGTGGGCGGGCACCAACGGATTCCTCGATGAATTGCCGTTGGACAAAGTCCACGATTACGAGGAGCGTCTGCTCGATTATCTGCGTCACAATACGGGCGTGCTGGAGAAGATCGCGGACACCGGGCTCCTCGAGAAGGAGACGGAAGACGAGTTGCGTTCCGCGGTCGAAGAGTTCACGCGCGGCTACCTCGTCGCCGAAGGGGTTGCCGCCGAGGGCGACGGGGTCGAGGTGGAGACCGAGGTCGCCAAAGAGCAGATCGTCCGGGCGAAACGAGGCTGACCGTGGCTGGCGCACAGAGGGTCTTCAAGGAGAAGATCAGGGCGACGGCGACACTGGAGAAAGTGTTCCGCGCCATGGAACTCATCGCCGCCTCCCGTATCGGCAAGGCGCGCGAGGCCGCGGCGGGGCTTGACCCGTACACCCGTGTGCTGACACGGTCGATAGCGGCCGTTGCCCTTCACGATCACGAGCTTGATCATTCGATGCTGACCCATCGAGAGGACACGAATAGGGTCGCCGTTCTCGTTGTCACCTCGGACAGGGGCATGGCCGGCGCCTATTCTTCGTCCGTCCTTCGTGAGGCCGACCGCCTAGTTGACGAGCTGCGGGCCGAAGGCAAGGAGCCCGTTTTGTATGTCAGCGGGCGGCGCGGCGAGTCCTACTATAGGTTCCGCGGGGTCGATGTCGTGAAGTCGTGGACCGGCAAGTCCGACAACCCCAACGTCGACGTCTCGGACGACGTCGCGAAGACCCTTCTCGACGCCTACCTTGCATCGGCCGAAGACGGCGGAGTCTGCGAGCTCATCGTTGTTTACACGCGCTTCGTTTCGATGGTCCGGCAGGTTGTGCAGGTGCGTCATATGCTGCCTCTCGAAATCGTCGAGTCCGAAGAAGACGACGAGCAGGGGACGGTCGATGAGCTGGGGGACCGGCCGGAAGAGACGCGTCCGCTCTTCGAATTCGAGCCTTCGGCCGAGGATATCTTCGACGTGCTGTTGCCGATGTACGTGAGCCAGCGCATCCACTCGGTCCTTCTCATGGCCGCGGCTTCGGAGCTCGCCTCGCGACAGCAGGCGATGCATTCGGCTACCGAGAATGCCCAGAAGCTCATTGAGGACTACACACGCTTGGCCAACAACGCGCGTCAGGCGGAGATTACGACAGAGATCACCGAAATCGTCTCGGGCGCCGACGCGCTCAAGCAGGGTGCTTAAAGGAGAAACATGACCACGCTTGTATCCAATCCGGGAACCGGACGTATCGTCCAGGTCATCGGAGCCGTCGTCGACGTCGAATTCCCGGCGGACTCCTTACCCGAGATCAACAACGCCTTGACCACTCACGTGGACCTCAGCGCCCAGGGGGAGGGCGAGGGCTCATACGACATGACGCTTGAGGTCGCCCAGCACTTGGGTGACAACATCGTCCGCGCCATCGCCCTTAAGCCGACGGACGGCCTCGTGCGCGGTGCACTTGTCACCGACACGGGCGCGCCGATCTCCGTGCCGGTCGGCGAGGCGACGAAGGGGCACGTGTTCAACGTGTTTGGCGAATGCCTCCACCTTGACGGCGACGAGGTCCTTCAGGTAGAGGAACGCTGGCCGATTCACCGCAAACCGCCGGCCTTCGACGAGCTCGAGCCCGAGACGCGGATGTTCCAGACGGGAATCAAGGTCATCGATCTGCTCACCCCCTATGTTCAGGGCGGCAAGATCGGCCTGTTCGGAGGCGCGGGAGTCGGCAAGACGGTCCTTATCCAGGAGATGATCCAGCGCGTTGCTC
>CAUSGP010000283.1:0-2651 GCA_963531075.1 uncultured Actinomycetaceae bacterium
CGGTCGCGGTTTCGGCGTCGTCGGTGTCGGTTTTGTCCGAAAACTTGGCATCCGCCCAGGGTTTGTCCCGTTCGTTGGGTGGTTCGACGTTAGAGCCGTCTGCGTTGTCCGCATCCGCGGCGTCGAACGCCTCGACTTCTGCGGCGTCGAACGCTTCGGCTTCTGCAGCGTCGAAGGCCTCGACTTCTGCAGCGTCGAAGGCCGTTTCGCAGCAAGCGGCCGCTTCGAAGTACGCGACTGCCTCGAAGCAGACGATCGTTTCTAAGCACTCGGCCTCTTCGAAGCAGGCGGTCTTCTTCAGGCAAACCGGCAAGTCGAAGGCGGCCCAGAAGCGGGATGTGAAAGCGACCATTCAAACCCTGGTCGATAACGGTTACCCGGGCGCGCTGGCTGCGAAGACGGATAAGGACGGCAATACGGTTGGGGCGACGGCGGGCAAGGGCAATCTGGCGACCGGTGAGGCGCCTCCGCTTGATGGCGAGGTGCGGATCGCGTCAAATACGAAGACGTTCGTAGCGGTCCTCATTATGAAAATGGTCGAAGAAGGCAAGGTTAAGCTCGAGGAGCCGATCGAGACCTACCTGCCCGGCATAGTCAAGGGCCAGAGCGTTGACGGTAAGAAGATCACGGTGCGTCAACTGCTCCAGCACACCTCCGGCCTACCGGACTTTGGGGACGGCCAGTTGGATTACTTCGCGATTCGCAACGATTACGTTTCGCCGAGGGACGTTCTCGACGGTGTCCTGAGCCGGCCGGCGCAGTTTGCTCCGGGGGCGAAGTTCCAGTACAACAACGCCAACTACGTCGTTCTAGGGTTGCTGGCCGAGCGCGTTGCCAAGCGTCCGATTGCCGAGCAGATCGAGACGAAGATCGTCAAATCCTTGGGGCTCAAACACACCTATATGCCGGCCCCAGGCGAGAAGACTATTCGCGGAAAGCACCCTCACGGGTACCACACGCGTGACGGCAAGCCCGGCAAACTCGAAGACATCACTGAAGCCGATCCTTCGTGGGAGTGGGCCGCAGGTTCGATGATCTCCACGCCGAGCGAGTTGAACAAGTTCATGCAGTCGGTCTTCGATGGCTCGCTGCTGAGCCAAGCGAGCATCTCCGAGATGAAGAAAAGCGTTCCAGCGCCAGAGATGGGCGGCGAATATGGGCTGGGCCTTATCGGTTACAAGTCCAGCTGCGGCGTCGTCTGGGGTCACAGCGGCAACAATCCCGGCTACCATAGCCTCAGTGCTGTGGGGTCCGACGGGACCGCCGCCACGATCGTCACGACGGCCGAGCCTGCTGTGAATGCGAAAGAGGTTGAGATGATAAAGGCTGGAAAGTACGAGCAGGCTGTCTCGGCACTGGACAAGACGCTTTGCGGGAAGTGATCTAGCGGCTGCTTTCCGGCAGATGCGGCCTGTGGCGTTCCGTTGCGGCGAGGGGCATGGCCTTGTCTTCCGGGGAAAGCGGTTTGGCGAGGATCGTCGGCTCCGTTGCTTGCCGAGTGTGTGAAGAGGCTTTAGGGGTTTCATTCGACAAAGGTGTGTGGGCTCCGTTCGCGTCAAGCGGTCGGGGCCCGCACGTGTGTAAGGGAGCCACCGGTGGGTGTCTGCTCGTCTTTGGTTACGAAGATGTCCCCGGCGGGCGCTTGCTCACCTTTGATTGCACACGCGTGTGAAGAGTCTGGTCGATTCCTGTGCCTGATCTCCGGTCTCTCTGGGCCACGCATTGATGGCGGCCACCGGTTCGAATAGCGAAGCGCGTGGTTTCAGAGCGAGGCTCGCTCTCGCGCATTGGTGAGTGCGGACCGGCCGCGGTGGCGAGCGGTTTTTGCGACGCGGCGGCGGCCTGTTTCGGCGCATTGGCGAACATGGGTTTGAGACGGGGCGGCGTCGGCGGCGATTTGGGTTCCCCGCGTTGGCGGTATGTGTCTGGACGGGCTTTTGCCTGCTCTGAACGTTGAAGATATCCCGATGGGCTTGGGTGGCTTCAAAGTCTTGGGTGGCTTCAAAGTCTTGGGTGGCTTCAAAGTCTTGGGTGGCTTCAAAGTCTTGGGTGGCTTCAAAATCGATGTCGGGGTGGCTTCACCGCCGGTTTCGGGACGGTGCGACGTGCGTGTTGGCCTGGTGGCCGGATGTTGTCGCTGCTCGAATCTCATGAGACTGGTGATATGAACAACACAGCGAAAACAACAAAGACATGGTTCCGCCGCGACGAGCCTGATGAGGCTTCGCATCGAAAGTTTGTGCGTTTCGGGGTACGTGACCTTTCGTTGGCGCGGTCGAGGCTGGCACGGTTTGCGACCGCTTCGCTTGCGGGATTGGTCGGCATCGGTGCGGCGTCCTTTGGGGCGGTGTCTGCGCAGGCGAACGCCATCGCTGATTCGTCGACTTCTGCAGCCGCTTCTTCGATGTCCTGGCCGTTGTCGGCGTCCGCGGTGGGAAACTCGTCGGCGGATCCGACGACGTCGAGGCCATCCTCGGAGCAGACGGCCGCCTCTAAATACGCGACTTCTTTGAAACGGGGGAAGCCGAGGGTGGCTGAGAGGCGTGATTTGAAGGCGAGTATTCAGGAACTGGTTGATGCCGGGTATCCGGGTGCACTGGCTGCGAAGACGGATAAGGACGGCAATACGGTTGGGGCGACGGCGGGCAAGG
>CAUSGP010000284.1:0-2634 GCA_963531075.1 uncultured Actinomycetaceae bacterium
GGCGCGACGGCGTCTGAGCCTGCCGTTCGCGATAGACCTTCTCCAGAAGCGAGCACAGGGTCGAGTACTCGCTCGGTGACAGGGCGGCGAAGAACTCTTCGCGCTCGGGCGCCAACTTCGTGTGCAAGCGGTTCAACACCTGTGAGCCGAGCCGCGAGATTCTGAGCATCTTGGCCCGGCCGTCCTCGGGGTCAGGCTGGGAGGCGACCAGCCCCCGCTTTCGAAGCGCGCCGATGATGGCGACGGCATTGCGCGGATCAATTCCGGCTCTGGCGGCGACGTCCGACTGCCGCAGACCCTTCCGCGCGGGAAGAACCGCCAGAACGGCGAACTCGCTCTGCGTCAGCTCATGGGCCTTCAGGTGATGGTTCCACTGCCTTTCTGCCAGCCCGCCCAGCCTGGCCAGAAGGAAGCCGGCGCTGCGGCGGTATCCGCTCAAGCTGCTGGAAGCCTCGTCGTGTATTGTGATAGACATAAAACATGTCTATCACAGATTCGTATGTCGTCAATCTCGACCGCTGCGACGTCTTCGTTCGCGAGGTCGGACCTAAGGGCGCACGGCCCCTGGTGTTCCTCCACGGGTGGCCCGAGGACCATTCGGCGTGGAATGCCCTCACCGACCTGGCGCGAACGTCATGGCGGTGTCTGAGCATCGATCTCCCCGGAATCGGGCGTTCGCGGACGGAGGAGCCAAACGGCGATTCTCTGGCCATTGCCTGGGCGGTCCACGACCTGGCCAGCGCCTTGGAGTTGGAAGAGCCCACGCTGATCGGCCATGATTTCGGTGGAATGGTCGTCTACTCATATCTGCGCGAATACGATGACGTTCACTGCGGCGTAATCATGAATACGGTGATACCGGGCGTCTTTCCGTGGCAGAAGGTACTGGCAAACCCGTATCTGTGGCATTTCGCCTTCCACTCCATTCCCGACCTTCCAGAGACGCTGGTCGCCAACCACGTCGATGCGTACTTTGATTACTTCTACGACGCAATATCTGCCGACCCTTCGGCGATAACGGCCGAGGCGCGCAAGGCTTACGCCGCCAGTTATGGGAGGCCGGAGGCCCTCGCTCAAGGTTTCGCCTTCTACCGCGGGTTGTGGGGCGACGCGGATCGAAATTCGCGCGACCTGACGGAAATCTCGACGCCGGTTCTCTACCTGCGCGGAGCGAAAGAAGGGGGTGTGCTCGAAGACTACGAGAAGGGGTTGCGCGAGGCCGGCATTGGGAACCTCGTTGCAGCGACCGTCCCAGGAGCGGGGCACTATACTCCCGAAGAAGCTCCGGCCCAGGCGTGGTCGGCCATCGAATCCCGCCTGGCGGGCCTTTCCCGCTCTGCTCCCGCGTCGGCTTCCGGCGCCGCGCGTGCTTGACGGTTCACAGATCCGCCGGCGGGGCGAGGGCGTCCGGCCGGCGGCATGTTCTACGCTAGATCGGGTGCCCCATCGGGTGCCCGTGACGCGACGGGAGAGGACCCATGGCTTTAGGGTGGAAACTGCACGGAAATGGCCGCACGATCGAGCCTGGGGAGGTGGTTCCGCCCGAAGAAAGGCTCTCGTGGCCGCGCACCGTCGGCATCGGCGCCCAGCACGTCGTCGCCATGTTCGGCGCAACCTTCCTCGTCCCCATCCTCACGGGCTTCAACCCCTCGACCACGCTTTTCTTCACCGGCGTCGGCACGATCCTCTTCTTCCTCATCACGAGCGGGAAGCTGCCGAGCTATCTCGGTTCGTCCTTCGCACTCATTGCGCCCATCGCCGCCGTGACGGGCTACAGCTCGAAATCCGGGATGTCGATCGACTCCCACAAGATGGCTCTCGCCCAGGGTGGCGTCATAGCCACGGGCCTGACACTCGCCGCCATCGGCCTCATCGTGCATTTTGCAGGCACCCGCTGGATAGACCGGCTCATGCCGCCGGTGGTCACGGGGGCCATCGTCTCGCTCATCGGCTTCAACCTCGCCCCCAGTGCATGGAACAACGTCAAACAGGCGCCCGTCACGGCCATCGCCACGATCGCGGCCATCCTTCTGTTCACAGTCTGCTTCCGCGGCCTTGTGGGCCGCCTGTCGATTTTGTTCGGCGTAGTCATCGGATACCTCGTGGCATGCGTGCGCGGGGAAGTCGATTTCGGATCGATCGGCGAGGCCGGATGGCTCGGTCTTCCCGAATTCCACGCTCCCGCATTCGACGTCTCGCTACTCGGGCTATTCGTTCCCGTGGTGCTCGTCCTGGTCGCTGAGAACATCGGCCACGTCAAATCCGTTTCCGCCATGACGAACCGCAATCTGGATGGCGTGACGGGACGGGCCCTCTTCGCCGACGGCGTATCGACGGTGCTCGCGGGCAGCGGTGGAGGTTCGGGAACCACCACGTATGCCGAAAACATCGGCGTCATGGCCGCCACGAAAGTGTATTCGACGGCCGCCTACGTTGTCGCCTCGCTCTTCGCTCTCGGCCTTTCATTCCTGCCTAAATTCGGTGTGGCGGTAGCGACGATTCCCGCCGGCGTTCTCGGAGGCGCGGCAACGGTGCTCTATGGAATGATCGGCATGCTAGGCGTGCGCATCTGGGTTCAAAATCGCGTCGATTTCTCCGACCCCGTCAACCTCAACACGGCGGCCGTGGCGATGG
>CAUSGP010000285.1:0-2601 GCA_963531075.1 uncultured Actinomycetaceae bacterium
CAGGACGAACGCCCGCTCGCCCGCCCGAGGATGGGGCAAAGTCAACCGCGGGTTGTCGCTGACGATCCCCTCGACGTCAATGACGTCAAGATCGATCGTTCGCGGCCCCCATCTTCGGTTGCGGACTCGCACGCCACGAACCTCGATCCGCTGGAGTTCGTCCAGCAGAGCCAAGGGCGACATCGCCGTCGTAACCGTCATTACAGCGTTAGTGTATCGTGGTTGGGGCTCCTGATCGGGAGCCAGCACCGGATCTGTGGATTGATACCCAGAAACCCCGGTTATACACAGATCGAGCGAACCGATGGCGTCGATGGCGGCGTCAAGTTGCCCCGGCCCATCCCCCACATTTGATCCAAGAGCGATGACAACGCGGCGAATCGTACCCGAGGCCAGGAGGGGCCCGTTGCGCCGAACGGTCACCGACACATCGGAGAACGTCAAGCCAACCGGCGCTTCGGGTTTGTGGACGGTGACACGCGCGCTGAGGGCACCGCGTTGGATCACGCGCGCGGCGATGCGGTCGGCCACAGTTTCGATGAGATCGACCGTTTCACCCTCGATGACAGTCAGGGCATCAGCCGCGACGTCGGCGTAAGAAACCGTCTCGTTGAGGGAATCGGCCTGCGCGGGCTCGACCTCCATCTCGACGTCGACGACGAAGGGCTGGGCCTCTCGTTTTTCCTCTTGAAGCACCCCGTGGAGGCCGAAGCCTCTGACTCCAAGGATGCGAACCGTGTCGCTCACTCGTACGCCCCAGCCGCGCGCAAACGAGCCACGGTCTCGACGGCCGCCCTCGATGCGCTCACTTCGTGGACACGCACGCCCCACACGCCGAGTCCCGCGAAGTAGGTGGTGAGGGCTGCCGTCGCGTCGTCGCGCCGACCGGGGTCGGAATCGCCCCGGTGGATCTCGGCGAGGAAACGCTTGCGCGAGACCCCCACCAGGACCGGCAGACCCACATCCAAGACGGGAGCCATATTTGCCGCCAGATCCCAATCGTCGTTTCCGACCTTGGCGAAGCCGAAACCGGGATCGATCACGATCCGGGAGGCGTCCACGCCCGCCGATAGCGCCCTGTCCACGGCGATCTTCAACTCGTCGGCAACCTCTGTGCCAATGTCACTGTAGTTTGCCAGAGCGTCCATGGTCCGGGCATCGCCCCTGCCGTGCTGCAGAATGTACAGGCACGCGCTGGACGCCACCGCGCTGAGCATATTCGGGTCGCCTGAGCCGCCGGTCACGTCGTTCACGACGTCGACGCCGGCATCGATGGCCCTGCGCGCCGTGTCGGCGTGGTATGTGTCGATGGACAGCACGACGTCGGTTTCCACTAGGGCCGCGATCACCGGCCCGACCCGATCCCATTCTTCGCGGGCATCGAGAGCCTTCGCCCCGGGCCGGGTGGACTCCCCGCCGACGTCGACGATGTCAGCCCCCTGACGAGCCAACCGATGGGCTTTTTCGATTGCGGCGTCGGCGTCGATGTACAAACCGCCGTCGGAAAAGGAATCGGGCGTGACGTTGAGAACGCCCATGACGAGGGTGCGCCCCGTCGGAAGCGCCGTTGGCGTTGGCGGCACGTTGGTTCTCCTTTACCCCTGGATGAGGCTGAGCGCCTCGCTGCGTGTGGCTTGGCTGCGCAGGACTCCCCGTACGGCTGACGTAACGGTGCGCGAGCCCGGCTTGTTGATCCCGCGCATCGACATGCACATATGCTCCGCCTCGATGACGACAAGCACTCCTCTGGCGCCCAACCTGCTTTCTATCGCCTCGGCAACCTGGGTGGTGATTCTCTCTTGCACCTGGGGACGGCGCGCATATCCGTCTACCAACCGTGCGATTTTCGACAGTCCGGTCACTTTGCCGTCCGAATTCGGGATGTAGGCCACGTGCGCGTGCCCGTGAAAGGGAAGCAGGTGATGTTCGCACGTTGAGTAGAAAGGGATGTCCTTGACGATGATCATCTCCTGGTGCCCGATGTCGAATTTGGCTTCGAGCACGTCGGCCGGGTCGGTCTGCAGACCGGCGAACATCTCTTTGAAGGCTCTCGCCATCCGTCCGGGAGTTTCCTTCAAACCGTCACGTCGAGGATCCTCGCCCACGGCGCGCAGCAATTCACGAATCGCCTCCTCGACCGCGGCCTCATCATACGGACGAGAGGCGTGACGATCAGTCATCGCCGGCCTCAGGCTTGTGTTCAGGGTCGCCCTCGGCCCCCGCGGACGGCGCCGAATTGCGCTCGCCGTCCCCGAGCGGCGGAATATCGCCTCCCAACGGCGGAATGCCATCCCCTAGCGGCAGTGCGTCTCGTCCCGATGGCGGAAGCGCCTGCGGGTCACTGCGTAGCGCTTCGGCTGGCCCGGCAGGCGGCACAGGCCCGGTGAGAGGGTCGATCTTAGGCAAACGCTGTGTAGAAGGCGTTTCTTCGACCTTGGGCAATTGCTCAGTTGGCGTAGAATCCGTCGGCATAGAACCAGACCCCGGAGAAGGCGCTGCGCCGGGAATCGTGGTGCCAGCGGGGCGTTCCGGGCTTCCTACAGGACCAGCGGAGCGTTCCGAACTTTCCTCGGGACCGGCGGGGCGTTCCGGGCCTCCCAT
>CAUSGP010000286.1:0-2592 GCA_963531075.1 uncultured Actinomycetaceae bacterium
GAGGCTGCCAAACAGCGGCCAATCGTCGAGGCGATCATGGGTGGCGGGCAGGGGGCCGTCATGGCCAAGGAGGCCCTCAAGCTCCTGGGCGTTGTGCCAAGCGCGACCCTCCGGCTTCCCCTGGTGGGCGCGTCAACTGCCCAAATCGCCGATTTGGCAGGAGTTCTGCGCGCCGAAGGTCTTATGTAGCGAGGAGGGTTCTCGGGCCACTGAAGCTCTTTCATCGTGAACGGCGGTTCTCGCACCTGACATACGTGCGACAATGTAGGTGTGAGCGATCTTAAAACCCCACCGGTTCTATCGGCCGACACCGTGCGCATCGTCCCTCTAGGGGGACTCGGTGAAGTCGGCCGCAATTGCAATGTCCTCGAATACGAGGGGAAAATCGTCGTCGTCGACTGCGGGGTCCTCTTTCCCGAAGAACGTCAGCCCGGCGTCGACCTGATTTTGCCGGACATCGATTATCTGCGCGACAGGGTCGAGGACATTGAGGCCATCGTCCTCACCCACGGGCACGAGGACCATATCGGCGCCGTCCCCTACCTTCTCAAGCTTCGGCCCGACATCCCCTTGGTCGGCAGCCGTCTGACCATTTCTTTCGTCGAAGCAAAGCTCGCCGAACATCGAATCAAGGCCAATTCGCGAGTTGTAGCCGAGGGCGATACCGAAAGAATCGGCCCCTTTGAGATGGAGTTCATCTCCGTCAACCACTCGATTCCCGATGCTCTCGCGGTCTTCATTCGAACCGACCAGGGCAATATCCTCATCACGGGGGATTTCAAGATGGACCAATTGCCCCTTGACGGGCGATTGACGGATCTTCGAGCCTTCGCCCGCGCCGGCGAAGAGGGCGTCGATCTTTTCATGTGCGATTCGACCAACGCCGAAGTTCCCGGTTTTGTGCCGTCGGAGTCGGAAATCGGCCCGGTCATTGACGACGTATTTGCGCGAGCCACCGGACAGATCGTCGTCGCATCCTTCTCCTCCCATGTCCACAGGGTCCAGCAAGTACTCAACGCCGCCCATGCACACGGCCGCCGCGTCGCCTTCGTGGGACGTTCCATGATTCGCAACATGGGAATCGCCGCCGAGCTCGGCTACCTCGACATTCCCGAAGGCGTGATCCTTGATCTTGCCGATATGCCCTCGATTCCGGAAAACGAGCGGGTCTTTATGTCCACCGGATCTCAGGGAGAACCCATGGCCGTGCTTTCGCGAATCGCCTCCAAATCGCACCCGAAAGTCAGCGCGGGGCCCGGAGATACCGTCCTATTCGCATCGTCTCTCATTCCCGGTAACGAGAACTCCGTTTATCGCCTCATCAACAATCTGATGAAACTCGGGGCGAAGGTGGTCCATCAGGGCAACGCCCGCGTCCACGTCTCCGGGCACGCCGCCGCCGGCGAGCTTCTCTACTGCTACAACATCCTCGAACCGGCCTATGCCATGCCGATCCACGGCGAGGTGCGCCACCAGGTGGCCAACGGCGCGATTGCTGTGAAGACGGGAGTTCCTCCGCAGAACGTCATTCTTGCCGAGAACGGTTCGGTCATCGACATGCACGACGCCGAAGTCAGCGTGGTCGGCCAGGTGCCGTGCCACAACATCTACGTCGACGGCTCATCCATCGGCGACATCACGGAGGAAGAGCTCAAAGACCGCAGGATTCTGGCGGAGGAAGGCTTCGTCGCGATATTCGCCGCGGTGGATTCCAAGGAGAAGGAGATCGTCACCGGCCCTCACATTCAGGCACGCGCCGTGGCAGAGGACGATTCCGTCTTCGATGAGATACTTCCCGACGTTGCGCAGGCGCTTCGCGATTCCCTGGAAACCGGCTCTGACCCATACCAGATGCAGCAGGCAATGCGCCGAGTCATCGGCCGTTGGATTTCGCGAAAGCTGCGCCGCGCTCCCATTATTATCCCGACGGTAGTGGAAGTGTGACTCGCGTGGAAACGCTGAATTTCGGGCCGCAGCCTCACGCGGCTGGCGAAAGCATCCCTGCGGATTGCGGGAGGGCGCTGGGCTTCGTGGCTGCGGGAAAAGCGCCGGGCTTCCGCTCGGCCGTAGTGGCGCGATCGGCTGTGGCACAGTGCTCGCGCGTTAGAGTTCGATTCCATGTAGAGAAGGATTAGTGTTGCCACTGTGAGTCCCAGAGTTCCTAATAATCCCGCGAAGAAGAAGTCTCAAAAGCCACCCGCCTCCAAGCCGCAGCCAAAACGGCAGAAGGAAGGTGAACAGGAGAAGACCGAACCTAGGCTCACGGGCGTGCGCAGAGACGGCGTCGCCTTTCTGCTCATCGGCGTCGCCGTCATCGTCGCATTGCGCGAGTGGTTCGGCTTGTCCGGGGCCCTCGGCGGGATCATCCATCACCTTACGGCGGGCATCGTCGGCCTGCTCTCGGTGGTGGTCCCGATCCTGCTCCTCGCCGTCGCCGTCAAACTCTTTCGCGCTTCGACGCAGGAGACCAACCGGCGATTCGCCATCGGCATGGGCATGCTCGTGCTCGGCATCGCGGGAATCGCTCACATCGCCGTCGATCCGATCAATCCCATCGAGGATTCTTCAGGCGTTGAGGGGGCCGGTGGCCTC
>CAUSGP010000287.1:0-2584 GCA_963531075.1 uncultured Actinomycetaceae bacterium
CGGCAACCATCCAACTCGCAAACAATACAAAACGAGCACGAAGAGGAGCATTCATGGCAAACGGGAAAACTGCATTGGTCGTCATCGACATGCAAAAGGCCGTGCTCGAAGCGTCGGCTCATAGCGAAGAAATCGTCGCCAACGTCGCTGCATTGGTGGAGAAAGCGCGAGCGGAAGGCATCCCGGTCGTCTGGATTCAGCACGAAAGCGAGGGAATTCCCCGCAACACCCCGGGATGGCAGTACGTCGACGAGCTTGTTCCCGCGCCGGAAGAACCGCTCGTTCCCAAAACGTATGCCGACGCCTTCGCCGAAACCGAACTCAAAGGCATTCTCGAAGGCCTCGGCGCAAAGCACTTTTATCTCTGCGGCGCAATGACCGACGGGTGTATCCGCTCGACCCTTTTCGGCGGAGTCTACCCAGGCTATGACGTGACGCTCGTGGCGGACGCGCACACAACCGCAGACAGGGACAAATTCGGATACACAGCCGATCAAGCCGTCGCCATGGTCAATATGATGGCAAACTATACGGTTCTGCCCGAAGCGCACTCCGATGTCACGACGACGGCGAGTTTCCCTGACAGGAGCACCACCGCCTGACACGCGGCCAATCCGATACGCGGTTACTCTGGTACTCACTCACTCCGGTATGCGGATACTCTGGCACTCAGCCACTCCGGCACTCGGCCAATCCGATGCGATCCACGGCAGCCACTCATTGGAAAGCGGCTGCCGTGGATCGCTTTAGCGTGAGTTTCCTACCCGTCGTCACTCTTCGACTCCGATGACGACATTCGACGCTTTGATGACCGCGTAGGCTTCGACGCCTTCTTCAAGTCCGAGTTCATCGATCGACGCGTTCGTAATCGACGAGGTGATGACTATTGAGGGAGCCACCTCAATCTTCACGACGCCGTTGACAGCGCCTTTCTCGACCGAAACGACGGTTCCTTTGATCTGATTGCGTGCCGAAAGCTTCATATTTCTCCTATCGCGAAGAAGGATAGAGTTTGGCTGCTATAGAGCTCGTTCTTCTATACACAATTTACGGAAAACGCGCACAAACAACGGCTGGCGCCTCGTGAGCGTCGGTGTACGGACATGCCAGGATCGGAGCTTCACCTGTGTGGAAAAGCTCGATAACCGGCAGATCAGTAGACTACCAGCCCGTGTGAGCGGAATATTCCACGTGTACGTTCGATCAGTTCCTTGTCCGGGGGCTGCGTGTCATTCAGCTCGTATTTCAAGCCGAGCGTCTTCCACTTATCTCGTCCCATCTGGTGGAAGGGAAGGACCTCGACCCGGCTGACGTTCGGCCACCTTTCGACAATCTCAGCAACTGCTTCGACGTTCTCTTCCGAATCCGTCAATCCGGGAACAAGCACGAAGCGAATCCACGTTTCGATGCCGCGTTCGGCCAATCGGTCGCCGAAATCGATTGTCGGTTGAAGGTCGCCGCTCGTGACCTTCTTGTACAGCTCGGGTATTCCAGACTTGACGTCCAAGAGCACAAGGTCGATGTCGTCCATCATCGACTCGGTGACGTTCCGCCCGAGAAAACCCGATGTGTCCACACACGTGTGGACACCCAGTGCTTTGGCGCCCGCTAAGAGCTTTGCGACGAATCTAGGCTGCATCATCGCTTCGCCGCCGGAAATCGTGATGCCTCCGCCCGAAGAGTTGAGGGTTTTGCGATAACGTTTGATGCGTTTGAGAAGATCGTCGACTTCCACAGGCTCGCCGTCGCGCATCTGGAAAGTGTCGGGATTGTGGCAGTAAAGGCATCTCAGCCCACAGCCGGCCAAAAAGATCGTCATGCGGATCCCCGGACCGTCGACGGCGGTCACGAGCTCCCACGAGTGAAGGGAACCAAGAGTTCCCTCACGCATCCGGCGCAACCTATCGGCATGCTCCAGATCGGACATCTCGATGAGACCGGCTGTGCCATTACCTTTAACGCGGGCCGCCGGGGCCAGGAAATCCTGGTCCCCGGCAGCGCTCGCAACTAGCGAGTTCAGAACGGCCTCACTTGCCGGCGTGGAACGTACGCGAGAGCACGTCAAGCTGCTGCTCGCGTGTCAGGCGGACGAAATTGACGGCGTAACCGGAGACGCGAACCGTCAGGTTCGGGTACTTCTCGGGGTGCTCCATCGCGTCTTCGAGGGTGTCGCGATTAAGCACATTGATGTTGGCGTGGTACAGGCCGGCAATGCCGCCCTTGGCTTCCCGCGCCGCCTTCATGGAAGCCAGTCGCTCGTCGTAAGTCTTGGTCGCCATGTTTCGGCTCCTTCTTTTGTTGTTTTCTCGGGATTGGTGCTCCCGAATGATGTGCTTCTTTTGGTCTGAAAAGAAATGTCGGTTAGGAGAGGAAGGAATCCTCGGGAATGAAACCGCCGTCGAGAACCTGCACGAGGTTCCCGACCTGCTCGTCCTTGTCGCGGCCGAGCCCGGACGGGGTGATTGTATTGGTCAGGGAGATGCCGTCGAGCGCATCCTCGTAATCGAGTTTGCCGACGGAGAGCATAGAGGCCAGCATGCCGTGAGTGTCAGCCCCGTTCTCTGTGTTAGCTCCGGGGCTGAAC
>CAUSGP010000288.1:0-2573 GCA_963531075.1 uncultured Actinomycetaceae bacterium
GGTCGGTGGCAGCCTCGGTCACGCTCATCTCCGGCAGTCCGTGATTTTTCAGCCAGCCGGGAAGCATTTCGGAATCCAGGGTCACGAGGGCGCCAATGAAAGGCTTTTGATCTCCGACGACGACTACCTGCGAGATGAGAGGATGCCCGCGCAGTCTGTCTTCGAGGACGGCGGGAGCGACGTTCTTGCCGCCGGCGGTGACGATGAGCTCTTTCTTGCGGCCGGTGATAAAGATAAATCCGTCGGCGTCGACTTTGCCTAAATCGCCGGTGCGGAACCATCCATCTTCGGTGAAAGCGGAGGACGTTGCCTCGGCATTGTTATTGTACCCGACGAAAATATGGTCGCCTTTGCAGAGGATTTCGCCGTCGTCGTCCACTGACACATAGCAACCGGGGTATGCGGGGCCCACCGATCCGATCCGCATGAAATGTGGCGTATTGACGGCTGTTGGTGCCGACGTCTCGGTCAGCCCGTAACCCTCGTAGACTTTAATTCCGATGCCGCGGAAGAAATGGCCCAACCGTTCGCCTAGTGGTGCGCCGCCGGAAATGATGTTGCGCAGGTTCCCGCCCAAAATCGAACGGATCGAAGAGTAGACGAGTTTTTCGCCGAGTTTATGTTCGGCTTTCAGCGCCAAGGAAGGGCCTCCGGGGCCGTCAAGCGCGCGCGAGTACTCGATCGCCACCTTTGCGAAATGCCTGAAAAGCTTGAGCTTGAGGCCCTTGCCGGCCTTGGCATCCGCCGCATTGTAAATCTTCTCGAAAATCCTTGGGACGGCCAGGATGTAAGTTGGGCGAAAGCTCTGGACGTCGGCAACCAGGTTCTTCGGGTCGGGAGCAAATCCCGTGACGTTGCCCGAATACATCGACATGAGGCAAATGAATCGAGCGAAGACGTGGGCCATGGGCAGGGCGAGCAGGCTGCGTTGTTTGCCGCCAATGATACTCGAGAGGCCGTCGTCCAAAGGGCCATTGATGGCCACGTGGAGGAGATTCCGGTGGGTCAGGCGTGCGCCCTTGGGCAGGCCGGTCGTACCCGATGTGTAGATGATTGTGCATAGGTCGTCGGCGGTTGTCGCGTCGATTCTGCGGTCGATCTCGGGGTCGAGGTCCAAGGAGCCTTTGGCCGAAATCTTCTCGACCGCGTTTTCCTCGATCACATGGATGGCTTCGAAATGATCGAACTCCGATAACAGCGGTGCGAGCACATCGTGAATTTGCCTCGTCTCCGCAATGGCCATCCGGCACCGAGAATCCTTGACGATCCAGCGGGCTTGCTCGGTGGAATCGGTTTCGTAGATGGGGATGAGTTGAGCGCCGACAGCCCATACGGCCTGGTCGAAAAGGGCGAACTCGTAGCGCGAGTGGCTCATGATCGCGATATGGTCGTTCGGCTCGATTCCCAGCGCGATAAGGCCTCGGGCCAATGCCCGAACCTCTGCATAAAACTGGCGCCAGGTGACGGGAACCCACGTATTGATAGAGGATTTGCGTTCGAATACTACCTGTTCTGCGCGGTCGCGAGCGTGGTTGCGCATGACCCACGGAATGGTCATAGATTCGGAGATGGTGATCTTTCCGGCGCGGTAGGCGGCGCGGCGGCCGTCGATTTCGACAACGTTGCTCATAGTATCCTTTCTACCCGTCAGTAGGATAACGGATCATCGGGACGATTGCTTACACGCGGGAAGGGGTCTTTGGCTCGGGCGGGTCCAGCTCGTAGGCGGCGACCGCCACCGGCGCCTCGCTCGTCACCGAGCGCAGAGTGAGACTGCCTCTGACGTGTGCGGCTCGCACGAGATCGGCGTGCACCGCATTGAGCCGCTCGCGGTCGGCCTCGGCGACGTCAAGTGAGACAGCAGCGTACGTCGTGCGCTGGGAGACCTTATTCTCCGACTTCACTTTCCGCAGCGCGGTCAGCGCCTCGCCGGCAACCCGCAAAATTTCGGCATCCGCGCCCGCGGCCGCTGCGCGCAGGGGCTCCGAGGTGGGCCAGGCGGCGCGATGGACGGAGCCCGTGCGGAACCAGCTCCATACCTCTTCCGTCGCGTAGGGGATGAACGGCGCAAGGAGCCGCAAGAATACATCGACGGCGATATTGAGCGTCACCCGTGCCGATCGGGCGGTCGGATCAGCCGAATAAGCGCGGTCCTTCACGAGCTCCAGATAATCGTCGCAGAAGGCCCAGAAGTAGGATTCGGCGAGTTCGAGTGCCCGCGTATGGTCGTAGGCGTCGAAAGAGGCGGTCGCTTCATCGACGACCTCGGCCAGCCCGGCCAAAACCGCGCGATCTGCCGGTTCGGTTACCGCCGTCGCGTCCATGTCCGCCGGTGCCCCCTCGCCGCCCATCGACAGGGCGAACTTCGAGGCGTTGAGAACCTTCATCGCCAGACGGCGCCCGATCTTCATCTGCTGTTCGTCGAAGGTTGCGTCCACGCCCAGGCGCGCGCTCGCGGCCCAGTAGCGCACCGCGTCCGACCCGTGCTTTTCGAGCAATGCCATTGGGGTGACCACATTGCCCTTGGACTTGGACATCTTCTGCCGGTCGGGATCCAGGATCCACCCGGAGAT
>CAUSGP010000289.1:0-2546 GCA_963531075.1 uncultured Actinomycetaceae bacterium
GTCTTCTGTGGGGGTTGCGCGATCGGGCTGGCGTGGGCGGAGGGGCGTGGGATGGGTTAAGGACACGGACTGGGGCGAGGGCGCGGGCTGGAGCAAGGGCACATGGGTGCGGGCGGCGACGTAAGGACGCGGGCTGGGTTGAGGGCGTGGAGTCGGGTCGGGGCGAAGGTGTCGGGTCAGGTCAAATGGCGTGTGGGTATGCTAAGACAATGGTGGCCGACGTTACTTTTCGCCCAGCAAATGGGCAAGGGCTTCGGCGTCGTCTTCGGCACGCAGCTTCGGGGTATTGCTGTACTGCGGCCGCTTCCCCAGCTTGCCTTCATAGAAGGTGCGAATTTTCTCCATGTCGGCTGCAACGTCGCCGGTCAATGCAATATTGTGCCGCCACCCATACTCTTTCCGCTTCAAATCAACGAAACCCAGTTGGAGCGGAAGGCCGGTTTCCAGGCAGATGCGGTAGAAGCCCGACTTCCAGTACTCTCGGTTCGCACGGGTGCCCTTCGGAGCGATGACTAGTGCGAATTCGTCGCTTTTCCTCGCCTGCTCCACGATCGACCCGACCGTTCCGTTGTGTGATGATCGATTCACGGCGATCCCGTGTGCAAGCTTGATAATGGGGCGCGTGAAGGGGTTTTTCATGAGCGAGTCTTTGACCAGAAAATTGTAGTCGCGCCCGATCGACCAGAATGCCATGACCATGAAAAAGCCATCCCAATTCGAGGTGTGCGGTGCGCCGATGAGCACCACTTTTTCAGGAAGCGGGTCGGTGATGCACGTCCAGCGTGAGAAACGCATGTAGGTTCTAGCGATGAACTTCTTCAAGCGCATGGAGATCCTTCCGTTGTCGCTTCACCCTAGTTTACGCCGTCTGGAAAGGGCTCGCCGACGTCGCAGAACATGAGTCGCTATGGTCGTGGGACCTGAGTCAACGTCAATGAGGGCGGTGCTGGCGAACCGGAAGCGCGGCGGTTCGCTACAGCAAGAAGGAAAATACGGGGGAATTCGGCTCCAGCTTTTCGATGCTCAGAGGGGATTCATCCATGCGGGCCAGGAGTTCGCCGATCCGCTCCGGCTCTTGGATTTCGATGCCGACGAGGGCCGGTGCCGTCTCGCGGTTGTTCTTCTTCGTGAACTCGAACAGCACGATATCCTCGCCGTCGGTCAGCACACCGTCGAGGAAATGGCGGAGTGCCCCGGGCTTCTGGGGGAAGGTGACAAGGAAATAGTGGCGCAAGCCTTCATAAACGCTCGAGCGTTCCACGATGTCGGCGTAGCGCGAGACGTCGTTGTTTCCGCCCGAGACGACGCAGGCGACCGGGCCATCGGGAAGGTCGGGAAGGAAACGCGCGACGGCGGCGCTTGCCAGTGCTCCGGACGGTTCGGCGATGATGCCTTCGACCTGGTAGAGCTCGAGCATCTCGGTGCACAGGGCGCCTTCTGGGACGACGACAATCTCATCGACGAACTGGCGTGCAATTTCGAAGGTAATGTCTCCGGCCCGGGCCACCGCCGTGCCGTCGGCGAAGCCGTCAATGCGGGGCAAGGTGACCGGATGCCCCGCGTCAAGGGCCGCGCGCATCGAAGGCGCGCCCTCCGGTTCGACGCCGATGACTTTCACCTCGGGGTGGAACGTGTGCAGCCAAATAGCGGTTCCGGCCAGGAGGCCGCCGCCGCCTACGGGAACGACCACCGCGGCGGGCGAGGTGGACGCCTGTTCGAAGATTTCCTTGACCACGGTTCCCTGGCCGGCGATTGTGCGCGGGTCGTCAAAGGGGTGGACATAGGTCGCGCCGTGTTCGCGCGCATATTCTTGCGCTGCGGCGGAGGCCTCGTCGAAGGTGGCGCCCACGATGACTTGCTCGATCCAACGCCCTCCGATGTCCGCGATGCGAGAGCGTTTTTGCCGGGGCGTGGTCGAAGGCAGGAACACCTTGGCGTGAATCTTCAGCTGCCTGCACGCGAAAGCCACGCCCTGGGCGTGATTTCCGGCCGATGCGCATACGACGCCCGCCTCGCGTTCCTCGGGGCTCAGGCTCGAAATGAAGTTGTACGCGCCGCGAGCTTTGTACGAGCGACCCACCTGGACGTCTTCCCGTTTGAGCAGAATGTCCTGATTGCGAATGCCCGAAAGGCGAAGCGACATGTCGAGCGGAGTGCGGCGGATCGTCGAACCGAGCGTCTGGGCGGCGACCACCACATCGACTCCGGTGGGAAGCTGATTGTCCATAGAGGCAATTTTGCCACCGTCACCGGGGCCATGTGGATTCGTCCGCGGAGGATCCCGGCCTTCCCGCCGCTATCCGGAGTTTTCCTGTGCCCCCTACGGGCGAGGCGGCCGTGAAACTCACTCAGCCGGCGGTGTCGGTCACTTGCGTCTTCAGCTGTCCCCTCCGAGCAAGGCGGTGATGAACTCCAGGTAAGCGGCCGTGAAACGCTTGTGACTCAGCGTGCCTCGGGCGCTACGGGCGCTTTTTTGACTCAGCGTCCTCGTTGTGCTCTGTGTGCTCTGGCCATCGTCCCTGACCGGGAGGAAGTCCCACGGACTC
>CAUSGP010000290.1:0-2537 GCA_963531075.1 uncultured Actinomycetaceae bacterium
GACGATCGGGATCTCGCCGATCCCCCACTCCTCGGCGACCGACTTCTTCAGCGTGCCGAGGGTTTGCCCGGGCTTGACGAGGTCGGCCATCTGCTCGCGCCGCACGCCCGCGATCTGAAGCAGGCCGTCGTCGTACTCCAGCGTCTTGATGTTCGACAGGCTGAGCGAATCGGCGCAGGCGGCCGAATCGACCCACGCACCCGTCAGGCAGAAGGCGATGTAGGCCGAGACCGTGGTGACCTTGTCGGCCTTTGCCAGCGACTCGGGCTCGTTTTCCTTGAGCCAGGCCATCTTGTACAGGCCGGGCGTGACGTCGGCCGGGCGGCCCGAAAGCGCGTGGATCTCGGGCGTGCCGTAGCGCTGAACCTGGTCGGCGGCGCGGATGTCGAGCCACAGAATCCCGTTGCGCAGCGGGGTTCCATCCACGGCGAAGGGCGCGAAGGACTCACGCTGATGCGTGATGCCGAAAGCCGCGATGCGCTCCTTTTCGGCCGGGGTGAGCTGGGCCAGGTCCTGGGCGACGGCGTCACGTGTGGAAGTCCACCACTGGCGTGGGTCGTGCTCGCCGAAGCCCTGCTGCGGCGAAAGCAGGTCGATGTCCTGCCTTCCAAGGGCCAGGACCTTTCCTTCTGTGTCCACGACGATCGCCTTCGTGGCGGTGGTGGACGAATCGATTGCGATGACGAGGGGATTCATGCCTCTACCTCAATTCGACGTTGAATTCGGTTGATGTCTGATGGACGGCTGCACCGTAAACATGCGCACAGGCCTTTGCGGCACAACTGAGCGCACGCCTTTGTGGAACGGCCGTATTCATGTGCTGCCCTGCGTCCATGCGCAGCCCTGCGTGATTGGGCCTGGAACGCAAGCATTCGCCCGCCCGGGCGTCGTTTCGTGCGGGCGAGCGCCACATTCGCACTGCCAACGCGTCACACTTACACGTCACTTATGTGCGGCAACGCGCTGTATCCAGTCCGTCGGCGCGTGCGGCATACCTGTCGCTTCGCGCATCGATGGCGTCTGCGACCGGCCCTCGCCTCCGCGCCTACAATCATGCGAATGCAGTCTCGGCACCGAGCGAAACGACGCCCTTTCGAGGGCGTTTTACATTGTTTCTTTGGCGGCGACGTCGGCGTCGTCACCCGAAGCGGGCGGGATCGGCCTCGGCGCCGACCCCGCCGCGATCACTTCAATCCCTGGAAAAAACTATCCCAAGGCATCTCCAGCGGTGCGTCTTCGGCCACAACCGAGTAGAGGAAACGGCACAGCGGGTACTCATCCTCGCCGATTATGCCGCGCTCGGTCAGTGGCCCGAGGGCTTTGCCGATGACCTTGATGGCCGCGACGCCTTCGAGCGTCACCCCTTTCATGTAGCGATCTTGCACTTCGGAGAAAGGAATCCCTTCCCCAACGTAGCCTCCGGCTTTGACGTTGCGCCCGCCCATCGAGGTGACGAACATGTCGCCAACCCCGCCCAGGCCGTCGCCCGTCTCCGGATTGCCGCCCATGAGCTTGATGAAGGAACGCAGCTCCTTCTGCCCCTGGGCGAAAACCGCCGCGCCATAGTTGTACATGACGTAACGGTCGTTTTCTTTGCCCGCCTTGCGCAGCATGCCCTGTGCGAAGCCTGCTGCGAAGGCGTACACGTTTTTCGTGGCGGCGCCGGTCTCGTGCCCGACGAAGTCGGTCGACGTCCACACGTGGTAATAGTCGGTGCGGAATAGG
The DNA here is from genome assembly GCA_963531075.1 of uncultured Actinomycetaceae bacterium. GTDB lineage: Bacteria > Actinomycetota > Actinomycetes > Actinomycetales > Actinomycetaceae > Peptidiphaga. Next base: position 1,726 of record CAUSGP010000290.1, read on the forward strand.
TCGGCCAGGTAGTCGACGTCCTCCTTGCTCTGGCCGCAGAAGACCACGCACGTGTCGTGATGGACGGCCAGTTCGCCGGCGATCGAAGGGCCGACGATGGCATTCCACGAAATGCTGTCGGCCAGTTCGGGATCGAAGTAGGAGCGGAGCACGTCGGGAAGGATGTGCATCGTTCCGTCCTCGTCGGCCCGCATGCCCTTGGTCACCGTCAGGAGCTTCTGGCCGGGCTTCATGAGCTTCGACAGCTGTTCGCCGGCCCATTCGATGCCGAAGGAGTTGACGCCGCACATGACGACGTCGGCGTCGGCGATCGCTTCTTCTGCCTGCTCGAGCTGATAGGCGGTCACGCCGTCGTTGACCTTAAGGCCGAGATCCGGGTGTATGCCCGTCTTCTGGATCGAATCGATGATCTCGCGGTCGAGGAACGTGCCCACGAGCCGCACTTCGTTGCCGTTCTCGGAGGCCGGGAAGGACAGGGCCGTGGCCATGATCCCCGATCCCAACACTGCAATCTTTGCCATACTGCTTCCTTTCGGGTTGTTACACGAAGCCGAGTTGTTACAAAACCGGGTTGCTGCGAAGTTCGGCGCCGGTCACGAACGCTTAATGCTGACCGTAGACGTTCTGGTACCGCTCGTAAAGGGCGTCGATGTGCTCTTGGGCCACCGGTACGGGGTCGCCGAGCAGCTGGGCTGCCGCAACCGTGCGGGCGACCTCCTCAACCATGGCCGCGGCTTTGACCGCTGCCTCAGCGTTCTTGCCCACGGTGAACGGACCGTGGTTGGCCATGAGCACCGCCGGCGAACGGGACG
>CAUSGP010000291.1:0-2534 GCA_963531075.1 uncultured Actinomycetaceae bacterium
AAGACCCGGACGGCGGAAGCGAGCTCGTGTCGCTTTTGGACTACGACAACCGCGAGGGCAACAACAATCAGAGGCGGTATCTGGCCGGCAAATTCGGCGCCATACCGAACGTTGACCTTTCTCGCCTGCTGGAATGCAGCTTAGGACGAGCTCCCGCGACCTCACGGAAGAGCGCCTGAGCCACTGCCCGAAGCCCTTGGAGTAGGACCTCGAGCGTCTCGCTTCTTGGGGCAGCCCCACTTGACGTGCAGTAAACGCGATGGGCATATGCCGTGGATATCTTGCCTCCCTTGAGGGCGACGGAGGCAAGTAACTTACCAATACGGAAGCCAACCCTTTTGCCACTACAAACCTAAGCCGAGCCGCACTATAATTGAACGTAACGCCAACGGTAAGGGGAACCCAATCACAGGCGACGCTAGTCCGGCATCGCCCCCGTTCAGGGGCCTATCGACCTTTACACGAGGTCCAATCCGACGACGCATACGACCAGCAACACGGACAGCACGCAAGGAGCATTTATGACGAACCCCTGGAACCTATACGACAGCCTTATAGACGCGATCCCCGGCCACATCACCGTCGCAGCGGCTTACACCGGCACAAAGTGGTGCCGTGTCACTTCTTCCGAAAGCGGTGCGGGCATGGCCTTTGCCATGCCCGTGCGAACCCGCCCGGCCTCCTACGGCGAAGACGATCTGGCGGGGCTTCCCCTTCGCGACGTGGCCGCCCTGGCCAAAAGCTGGAACCTTGCCGAAGCCGGCCTGGGAATGGCCGCCATCAACGCATTCCATTCGCTTCCCAAAAGAGCCTTTGACAACGGATTCGCACCGTGCACCGAAAACAATTGGGCTCGTGCATTCCACCCTTACCAGCAGTCGATCGCGGGTAAGAGGGTGGCGGTGATCGGACACTTCCCCTTTGCGTCAGCCGCACTCTCCAACGCTGCTGAGCTTTTCATCCTCGAGCGCAACCCCGTCGAAGACGACTACCCGGACTCGGCCGCCGAATACCTGCTGCCCGGCTGCGACTACGTTTTCATCACCGGCTCGACCTTCGTCAACAAGACGATTCCGCGCCTGCTGGATCTCTCGCGCGACGCCGTGACGGTCATGATTGGCCCCTCGACGCCGGCATCGCCTATTCTGTTCGACTTCGGCGTCGACATCATCACGGCCTTCGCGAGCGACCAGCCGGGAATGCTCGACGAAGGTCTTCAAGGTAACCTCCTAGGCGGCATGTACGAGGCGGGAATGCGCGTGGAGAAAGCGCGGCCCTAGGGCGAAGACGCCAGAAGAACGGCCCCTGCCTCTGCATTCCAGATGAGTGCCATGCAAGGTCTTGAACCGCTTACGCGTTCCCCGTAGACTGAATCAATAACTCCCCGTCGTCCTGCAAGGGACTGGCGGGGTTTATTTCGACGAAATGGCCTATCGCTATGCACGCACGGAAGCAACGAGCTTCGTGGTAGGCACGGGGAAACCCAAACATATCGCCATGCACGCACGGAAGCAGCAGCTCTCCTCGAAATAAGAGAGGCCGCCAACTCAGTGCATTCCCTCGATAACCCCGTCGACCACATCGATGTCGCAGGCTGAGGGGCGCTTAGGCAGGCCCGGCATCGTCATAATCGAGCCTGAGATGAGCACGACGAAACCCGCTCCCGCCGAGAGGCGTACTTCGCGGATCGGCACGGTGAAGCCTTCGGGGGCGCCTAGCGCCTTCGGGTCGGTCGAGAACGAGTACTGGGTTTTGGCCATGCATACGGGCACCCCGCCCCAGCCGGATTCCTCGAGTCGTCGGAGCTCACGGGCCGCGGCGGGCTCGAAGACCACGTCGGCCCCGCGGTAGACCCGGGTGACAATGGCCCGCGCCTTGTCTTCCAAAGAATCTCGCAGATCGTACGCGCTCACGCCCTCGTCGTCCGCTCTCTTGACAATGCTCGGCTTCGTCAGGGACTTCGCGACGGCGTCGGCGAAATCGAGCGCACCGTCTCCCCCATGGCCAAAGTGATCAGTAAGGACGCCGTCAATGCCGAGGTCGGCCACGGACTCGCGGATAGCGACGATCTCGGCTTCCGTATCCGCAGCAAACCGGTTGACCGCCACGAGCACGCGCTGGCCGAAGACCTCCGTGAGATTCTCGCAGTGCCGGCGCAGGTTGACCGCCCCCGCGCGAACCGCGGCGACGTTCTCCTCCCCCAGATCTGCGAGCGCCACGCCCCCGTGATACTTGAGCGCGCGCACCGTCGCGACCACCACGGTGAGGTCGGGGCTGAGCCCGCTGGCCCGCCCCACGATATCGAAGAATTTCTCCGCGCCCAGGTCAGCTCCAAACCCCGCCTCTGTCACGACGACGTCGCCCAGCTTGAGCGCGGCCTTGGTGGCGATGACAGAATTCGTGCCGTGGGCGATGTTGGCGAAGGGGCCGCCGTGAACAAGGGCAGGGTTGCCTTCGAGGGTCTGGACGAGGTTGGGTGCGAGCGCATCCTTGAGAATCGCCGTCATCGCGCCGACAGCGCCGAGGTCCGCCGC